>DATMIN010000215.1:0-4216 GCA_035554275.1 Burkholderiaceae bacterium | reverse complement strand
CATGAACCTGCTCGCCGAGGCCGACGCGCCGATGCCGCGCAAGCTGCTGATCTTCGTCGGCACGTTCGTGATCACGACGGTGCTGACGTTCTACACGATGGGCAAGTCGAAGGGCCTGTCGGACTTCCTCGATGCGCTGTCCAACGAGCGGCTGTCGCTGTGGGACAAGATCAAGGCGCTCGCGGCCGTGTGGCGCCGGCGCGCCGACTGACGCGAGGACGAGGAGACGAGACGATGAGCGACGAGCAGGGCCGAGCCACAAACGCGCGGGTCCGCGTCGGCGTCGGCGGCTGGACCTTCGAGCCGTGGCGCGGCCACTTCTACCCGAAGGGCTGGTCGCACGCGCGCGAGCTCGAGTACGCGAGCCGAAAGCTCACCGCGATCGAGGTCAACGGCACCTACTACAGCTCGCAGAAGCCGGCCACGTTCGCGAAGTGGCGCGACGAGACGCCCGACGACTTCGTGTTCTCGCTGAAGGCCTCGCGCTTCGCGACCAACCGGCGCGTGCTCGCCGAGGCCGGCGAGTCGGTCGAGCGTTTCGTGAACAGCGGCATCGCCGAACTCGCCCACAAGCTCGGCCCGATCGTCTGGCAGTTCGCGCCGACCAAGCGCTTCGAGCCGGCCGACTTCGAGGCGTTCCTGAAGCTGCTGCCGGCGAAGGTCGGCGGCCTCGCGCTGCGCCACGTCGTCGACGTGCGCCACGACAGTTTCAAGACGCCGGCCTACCTCGCGCTCGCGCGCGCGCACCGCGTCGCGACCGTGTTCACCGACTCCGACGACTACCCGTCGTTCGCCGACGTGACCGGCGACTTCGTCTATGCGCGCCTGATGCGCACCGAGGCGAAGCAGCCCGACGGCATCGACAGCGCGATCGTCGCCCCGCTCGCCGCATGCGCGAAGGCGTGGCGCGACGGCGCCGAGCCCGAGGGCCTGCCGCGCGTCGAGCCAGCGCCGCCGGCCACGCCGCCGCGCGACGTGTTCCTGTACTTCATCAGCGGCGCGAAAGAGAAGGCGCCGGCCGCGGCGATGGCGCTGATCCGCGCGCTCGGAGACGACCGATGAGCGCCCCGTTCCGCGCCGACCACGTCGGCAGCCTGCTGCGGCCCGAGTGGCTGACCGAGGCCCGCGAGCTCAACAAGTCGGGCCAGCTCGAATGCGCGGCGCTCGCCGCCATCGAAGACCGCGCGATCGAGGAGGCGGTGCGGCGCCAGGAATCGCTCGGCCTGCAGGGTGTGACCGACGGCGAGTTCCGGCGCGACTGGTGGCACCTCGACTTCCTCGCGCAGCTCGAGGGCGTCGAGCTGCAGCACAACGAAGGCCCGCGCTTCCGGTTCGCCGGGCAATCCGAGCAGCCGCCGATCGCGACCGTGGTCGACAAGATCGAATGCACGCGGCCGATCATGGCCGAGCACTTCGAGTTCCTGCGCGGGGTCACGTCGCACGTGCCGAAGATGACGATCCCGTCGCCGTCGATGCTGCACCTGCGCGGCGGGCGCGCGGCGATCTCGCGCGAGGCCTACCCCGATCTGGCCGAGTTCTGGGCCGACGTGGCCGCGGCGTATCGCATCGCGATCGGCCACCTCGCCGACGCCGGCTGCCGCTACCTGCAGCTCGACGACATCACGTTCGCGTACCTGTGCGACCCGAAGATCCAGGCCCACTGCCGCGCCAACGGCGACGACCCGACGCTGCTGCCGCAGACCTACGCGAACACGATCAACGCCGCGCTCGAGGGCAAGCCCGACGACATGGTCGTGACGATCCACACCTGCCGCGGCAATTTCAAGAGCGCGTGGGTCGCCGAGGGCGGCTACGACCCGGTGATCGAGGCGATGTTCTCGACGAATGTCGACGGCTACTTCATGGAGTTCGACAGCGCGCGCGCCGGCGGCTTCGAGCCGCTGCGCGCGCTGCCGCCGGGCGCCAAGAAGGTGGTGCTCGGCCTCGTCACCACCAAGCTCGGCCAGCTCGAGGAGAAGGACGCGCTGAAGCGCCGCATCGACGAGGCCGCAAAGGTCGTCTCGCTCGATCGTTTGTGCCTGTCGCCGCAGTGCGGCTTCGCGAGCACCCACCACGGCAACGCGCTGTCGCAGGACGACCAGTGGCGCAAGCTCGAGCGCGTGCTCGAGGTCGCGCACGAGGTCTGGGGCTGAGCATTCGCCGATATCCACCGAGGTCGAACCCATGCCCGCCAACGACGAAGTCACCCCGCCCGCGCCCGCGCCCTCGGCCCGCGAGCGAGCGCCGCGCGCTGCCGCGACCGTCGTGGTCGTGCGCGACGGCGACGCCGGCATCGAGGTCTTGCTGTCGCGCCGCGCCGAAAACGCCGACCACACCGGCGGCGCGTGGGTCTTCCCCGGCGGCATCGTCGATGCCGGCGATCGCCAGTCGCACGCGTGCTGCGGCGGCCTCGACGACGCGACCGCGAGCGCGTGTCTGGGCCTGCCGGCCAACGGCCTGGACTACTTCATCGCCGCGGTGCGCGAATGTTTCGAGGAGTCGGGCCTGCTGTTCGCCACCGACGCGGGCGGGGCGCCGGTGCGGCTCGACGACGCGCTCGGCGCGGCGCTCGGCCCCTGGCGCGCAGCGCTGCACCGCAACGAACGCACGCTCGGCGAGATGTGCCGCGAGTTCGGCCTGACGCTCGCGCTCGACCGCATCGCCTACCTGAGCCACTGGCTGACGCCGCTGGCGCGGCCGAAGCGCTTCGACACGCGCTTCTTCGTCGCCGCGATGCCGCTTGGCCAACGCGCCGCGTTCGACGGCACCGAGATGGTCGAGCAGCTCTGGCTGCGCCCGGCCGATGCGCTCGCGCGCTCGCACGAGCTGAAGCTGATGACGCCGACGCGCAAGACGCTCGAGCTCGTCGGCCGCTACGCGACGGTGGCCGCGCTGCTCGGCTGGGTGCGCGAGCCGCGCGAGGTCGCGCTGATCATGCCGCGGGTGGCCGGCGGCCGCCAGGGCCCGCGCCCGGTGCTGCCCGACGAGCCGGCGTACGCCGAACTCGGCCGCATCGATCCGGCCGGCCACGGCCACGGCTGCTACGACATCCAGGTCGACGTGCCGGTGCGGCTCTCGCCGCGGCTGATCCGCGTGACCGCGAACAACGGCAGCCTGATGACCGGGCCGGGCACCAACACGTATCTCGTCGGCGGCGGCCCGCGCAACGAATGGGCGGTGATCGACCCGGGGCCGCCGGACGACGCGCACGTCGAGGCGATCCTCGCGGCCGCGCCGGGGCCGATCCGCTGGATCTTCGCGACCCACACGCACCGGGATCATTCGCCCGCGTGCGCGCCGCTGAAGGCGCGCACCGGCGCGGTCGTGCACGGCCGGTTGCCGGCCTACCCCGAGTGGCAGGACGCGACGTTTGCGCCCGACGTGCACCTGCAAGGCGGCGAGCGCTTCGAGCTGCCCGGGCCTGACGGTCAGAACTCCACGCTGCGCGCGATCCACACCCCCGGCCACGCGTCGAACCACATTTGCTACCTGCTCGAGGAAGAGAAGCTGCTGTTGACCGGCGACCACGTGATGCAGCTCTCGACCGTCGTGATCAACCCGCCCGACGGCGACATGGCGGCCTACCTCGCGTCGCTGCGCGAGCTCGCGCCGCTCGACCTCGACTGGCTCGCGCCGGGCCACGGCTTCCTGATGGCGCAGCCGCGGCGCGCGATCGAGCACATCGTCGCGCACCGGCTGAAGCGCGAGGCCAAGGTCGTCGACGCGCTGCGTGCGCTCGGGCCGGCCGACGCCGAAGCGCTGCTCGCGCGCGTCTACGACGACGTGAAGCCGCAGCTGCTGCCGGTGGCGCTGCGCTCGCTGCGCGCACACCTGTTCAAGCTGCGCGACGATGGTGCGGCGCGCGAGACCGCGGGCATCTGGGAACTCGTGCGCGGCTGACGCGGCCTCAGCACGCCTGGTACTTCCAATGCCGCGACTTGCCCTCGCCGAGCCACTCGATCGTCTGCAGCAGCCGCTTCGCGCGCGTCTCGGGTGCGGCGGGCATCGGGCTCTCCTTCGCGGTAGGTTCACCCGCCCGACAGCGCGCGATCGTCGTCGGGCGCGACGCGGTCGAGATGCTGCGTGTCGTTGGGCAGGCTCGCGCGGTGCGGCGGCCGCGCGTCGACGATCGTCAGGCTCGCGTTGCCGAGGTGCGCGGGCCGCGCCGTGCCGTCGGCGAGCTGCACCTGCGCCGCGAGCAGCGCCTGGATCAGCA
>DATMIN010000214.1:0-5593 GCA_035554275.1 Burkholderiaceae bacterium | reverse complement strand
CCCCGCGGCCTGCGCGCGCGCCAGCGTGCTCGGCGTGACGATCGCGCCGGCGTTGTCTTCGACGCCATCGATGCCGTCGGTGTCGCCGGCCAGCACATGCACGCCGGGCTCGCCCTGCAGCGCGATCGCGCAGCCGAGCAGGAATTCCGTCGCGCGGCCTCCCCGGCCTCCGGTGCCCTTCACCGTCACGGTCGTTTCGCCGCCCGACAGGATCACGCACGGCTTGGCGAACGGCTCGCCGCGCCGCGCGACCGCGCGCGCCAGCGCCGCGTGCACCTTGCCGACCTCGCGCGACTCGCCTTCCATCTCGTCGCTGAGCACGTGCACGCCGATGCCGGCCTGGCGCGCCAGCGCGGCCGCGGCGTCGAGCGATTGCTGCGGCGTCGCGATCAGGTGCACCGCGTGGCCGGCGAACACCGCGTCGCCGGGCTTCGGCGTCTCGAACGCACCGCTCTGCAGGCCGGCGCGCGCGGCCGCCGGCAGCTCGATGCCGTAGCGCGCGAGGATGCGCAGCGCATCGGCGCAGCTCGTCGGGTCGGGCACGGTCGGGCCGCTGCCGATCACCTCGGGCGCGTCGCCGGGCACGTCGCTGATCAGCAGCGTGACGACGCTTGCCGGCGCGCACATCGCCGCGAGCCGCCCGCCCTTGATCGCCGACAGGTGCTTGCGCACGCAGTTCATCTCGTCGATCGCGGCGCCGCTCTTCAGCAGCGCCTTGTTGATCGCGCGCTTCTCGTCGAGCGTGACGCCGGCCGCGGGCAGCGCGAGCAGCGACGACGCGCCGCCCGAGACGAGGCACAGCACCAGGTCGTTCTTCGTCAGCCCCTGCGTCAGCGCGGCGATGCGCTGCGCGGCGCGCCGGCCGGCCTCGTCGGGCACCGGGTGCGCGGCCTCGACGACCTCGATCCGGCCGCGGCCCTCCTGTTGCAAGGCCTGGTACGCCGGCGGCACGTAGTCGTAGCGCGTGACGACCAGGCCCGACAGCGGCGCGTGCTTCGGCCAGGCCGCGTCGACGGCCGCGGCCATCGAGCCGCCGGCCTTGCCGGCGCCGAGCACCAAGGTGCGACCCTTCGGCGGCGGTGGCGGCAGGAAGCGCGCGATCTCGGGCCCGGGCACGGCCTGCGCGACGGCGGCGTCGAACAGCGCGCGCAGGAAGCCGCGCGGGTCGGTGTGTGGCGACACCAGGCTCATACGACGGCGTGCTTCGCCATCAGCTCGAGCGCGTTGACGAGCGACGAGTGATCGAGGTCCTGGCCGCCGTTGGCCGCACACACCTGCATCAGCTGCGCGGCGCCGGCCGTCTGCGGCAGCGCGACGCCGAGCGCGCGCGCACCGGCCAGCGCGAGGCCGAGGTCCTTCTGGTGCAGCCCGATGCGAAAGCCCGGCGCGAACGTGCGCTTGATCATCCGCTCGCCGTGCACCTCGAGGATGCGGCTCGCCGCGAAGCCGCCCATCAGCGCCTGGCGCACCTTGGCCGGGTCGGCGCCGGCCTTGCTCGCGAACACCAGCGCCTCGCCGACCGCGGCGATGTTGAGCGCGACGATGATCTGGTTCGCGACCTTGCAGGTCTGGCCGTCGCCGTTGCCGCCGACCAGCGTGATGTTCTTGCCCATCAGCTCGAACAGCGGCTTGACGCGCTCGAACGCGGCCGGCGGCCCGCCGACCATGATCGTCAGCGAACCCGCCTTCGCGCCGACCTCGCCGCCCGAGACCGGCGCGTCGAGATAGTCGCAGCCGAGCGCGTTGATCTTCGTCGCGAATTCCTTGGTCTCGATCGGCGAGATCGAGCTCATGTCGACGACGGTCTTGTTTCTCGACAAGCCGGAGGCGACGCCGTCGGCGCCGAACAGCACCTTCTGCACGTCGGGCGTGTCGGGCAGCATCGTGAAGATCACGTCGGCCTGCTGCGCGACCTCTTTCGCGGTCTTGCAGACGATCGCGCTCGACGCCGCGATCTCGGCGCGCACGGCGCTGCGCGTCGTGACGAACACGCGGTGGCCGGCCGCAACGAGATGCAGCGCCATCGGCGCGCCCATGATGCCCAGGCCGATGAAGCCCAGGTTGAGTGACGGTGTGCTGCTCATGGCTCGAATCCTCGTGGCGGTGCGACGGCGCGCGGCAACCCCTTTTTACCCGATGTGTCGGTCACGAGCAGCCGCGGTCGCTCGAGACGGCACGTCGGCGACGATCGCCTCGGCCACATCGGGCGCCGGCTGGTCGCGCATCGAACCGAACGTGCGCGCGTAGACCCAGGTGAATTCGGCGCCGAGCAGGAAGATCTGCGCCGAGTAGTAGACCCACACGAACACGATCGCGATCGAGCCCGCCGCGCCGAAGCCCGACGCGATGCCGCTCTTGCCGATGTACAGCCCGATCAGGAACTTGCCGATCGTGAACAACGCCGAGGTGACGACCGCGCCGAGCCACACGTCGTGCCAGCGCACCTTCACGCGCGGCATCAGCTTGTAGATCATCGCGAAGATCAGCGTCGACAGGCCGAAGCCGACGACGGCGTTGATCGCCTGCAGCGCCACCTCCCAGCCGCTGAAGAAGCCGCCCCACCACTTGCCGAGCGCCGCCACCGCGGCGCCGGCCACGAGCGACACCATCAGCAGGAACGCGATGCCCAGGATCATCCCGAACGACAGCAGCCGGGTGTGCAGCAGCGACCACAGGCCGCCTCGGACGCGGGCCGGCGCGCGCCAGATGCGGTCGAGCGCGTCCTGCAACTCGCCGAACACGGTGCTCGCCCCGATCATCAGCACCACGACGCCGATCGCCGCGGCGGTCAGGCTGTCGGACGGGCGGCGGATGCTCGCGAGCATCTGCTCGATCGCGCCGGCCGCCTGCGGCCCCATCATCCCGCGCAGCTCGGCGAAGATCTCGCCGCGCGCCGCGTCGGCGCCGAAGATCAGGCCGGCCACCGAGATCACGATCAGCAGCAGCGGCGCGAGCGAGAACACGGTGTAGTACGCGAGCGCCGCGCCCATGCTCGGCGCGTAGTCGTCTTTCCAGGCGACGATCGCGGTCTTGACCAGCTTGAGCCAGTCGCCGGCGCGAGGCGTGGGCGTCATTCGGCGATGATCGTCGCTGCCGGCCGCACGGCGCGTGCGCGGGCAGGCGTCGCGGCTGTAGGCGTTTTCAGACAACGACGCTCGCTTCGCCCCCGAGAGGACCGCCGCATGAACCGCCTGTTGCCGCTCTTCCGCACCGCCCTCTTCGTCGCCGCGTGCGCGGCCGTGCTCGCCGCGCGCCCCGCCGCCGCGGCCGAGATCCGCGTGCTCAGCGCCGGCGCCGTCGAGCCGGGGTTGCGGCCGGCGCTGCGCGCGTTCGAGCAGACCACCGGCCACCGCGTCGCGTTGCAGTTCGCGACCGCGCCGCAGATCGCGCAGCGCACCGACGCCGCCGATGCGTTCGACATCGTGATCGCGCCTGCGCTCGGGCTCGACGGCCTGCAGGCCGCCAGCGCGCTGCGCAGCGAGCGCGCACGGCGCGTGCCGATCGGCAGCGTCGGCATCGGCGTCGCGGTGCGGCCCGGCGCGCCAGTGCCCGACCTGTCGAGCACCGAGTCGTTCACGCGCGCGCTGCTCGAGGCCGATTCGCTCGCCTACAACCGCGCCTCGACCGGCTTGTGGTTCGAGGGCGTGCTGCAGCGCCTCGGTCTGACCGAGCGGCTCGCCGCGAAGACCCAGCGCTTCGACGACGGCGCCGCGGTGATGCGCCACGTGCTGAACGGCCGCGGCCGCGAGATCGGCGTCGGCGCGACGACCGAGATCCTGCTGCTGCGCGAGCAGGGGCTGCAGCTCGTCGGCCCGCTGCCGGCGTCGATGCAGAACCGCACCACCTACATCGCCGCGCCGACCGCGGCGAGCCCGCCGCCCGAGGTCGACGCGCTGATGCAGCACCTCGACGCCGCGGCCACGCGCGCCGGCTTCGTCGCGGCCGGCATCGAGCCGGCGCGTTGAGCGCCGTGCACCGGCGTCGCGACCCCGCCCTAACATCGCGCGGTCCTCGCCGCATTGGATTTCCATGCCTGCCCTCCCGTTAGCCCTCACCCACCTTCGCCCGCTCGTGCTGGCGCTGCTCGCTGGCTGCAGCGCCGCGGCCTGGTCGCAGGCGCCGGTGCCGCCGCCACCAACGATCGAGCACTGCGCCGCGATCGGCGCGCCCGCCGATCGGCTGGCCTGCTACGACCGGCTCGCCGGCCGCGCGCCGGCGGCCACCGAACCGGCCGCGCGGCAGCCGCTGAACGGCAGCGTGCCGGCGGCGCCACCCACCACCTCGAAGCTCGCGCCGACCAACGCCGCGCTGCCGGGGAGCGCGGAGTCGCCGGCAGACTCGAGCCTGCTGTCGAAGTACTGGGAGCTCGCGCCGGCCGACAAGCGCGGCATCTTCAACTTCGTCGGCTACCAGCCGAACTACGTGCTGCCGCTGCACCTGACGAGCCGCATCAACCGCGCGCCCGCGTCGCCGACGCAGGCGACCGTGCTGCTGCCCGACTACCGCCGCGACGAGGCCAAGTTCCAGCTCTCGCTGCGCACGAAGCTGGCGCAGGACGTGGGCCTCGCCGGCGGCGATGTCTGGGTCGCGTTCTCGCAGCAGGTGCTGTGGCAGATCTATAACGGCGCCGACTCGAAGCCGTTCCGCAACACCGACTACCAGCCCGAGGCGATGTACGTCGTGCCCACCGCCGAGCGCTGGCGTGCGCTGCCGTTCGGCTGGCAGTGGCGCTACACGCAGCTCGGCCTGGCGCACCAGTCGAACGGCCAGTCGGACCCGCTGTCGCGCAGCTGGAACCGCGTCTATCTCGGCGCCGGCTTCGAGCGCGGCGACTGGTCGCTGCTGGCGCGCTTCAACCAGCGCCTGAACGAGCCGCTCGCGAACGACAACAACCCCGACCTCGTCGCCTACCGCGGCCGCTGGGAGTTCCAGCTCAACTGGGCGCAGGGCCTGCAGACGGCCTCGCTGCTGTGGCGCACGACGCTGACCGACGCACGCTACGGCGCGCTGCAGCTCGAGTGGACGACCCCGGTGTTCCGCGACCAGCCGAACGGCCTGCGCTGGTTCGTGCAGGCCTTCAGCGGCTACGGCGAGACGCTGACCGACTACAACTTCCGCCAGAACAGCATCGGCGCGGGCGTGACGTTCCTGCAGTTCTGACGCGTCGGGTAACGCCAACAGAGCCAGAGCCGCCCAAGCGATCCGCGCCCTGCACCAATGAAACAAGCAGTCACACGGGCCGGCGCCGACAATTCGGCGCCGTGGACGACACACCCCCGAACCCTCTCGCCGCACAGCCGCGCGCGGTGCTGCGCCTCTTCGGCACGCCGGCGCTGATCGATACCGAAGACCGCGAGCGGATGTTCGCGCCGCGGCGGCCGTTCCAGCTGATGGCGTACCTGGCTTGCCGCCGCGGCTGGGTGGCGCGTGCCGAACTCGCCGAGCTGTTCTGGCCGGACCGGCCCGAGGGCGCGGCACGCGCCAACCTGCGGGTGCTGCTGCTGCGCGTGCGCCAGCAGCCCGGCTTCGATGCGCTCGAGCTGCAGGCCGAGCGCGTGCGCTGGCGGATGCCGTCCGACCTGCAGCGCTTCGA
>DATMIN010000213.1:0-6656 GCA_035554275.1 Burkholderiaceae bacterium | reverse complement strand
CGAGCGGCCGCCGCAAGACCTGGGCCGAGCAGTGGAAGCTGCACAACGCGCTGGTGCTGTTCAACCCGGCGCCGGTGACCTGAGCCTTCAGGACCTGTCTCGCGAACAACGCGGCAGGTCGATGGACCGCCGCATCCGATGCCGCCCGATCCGGCGTGCTGTCGGCGTTGCCGAAGTCGCCATCGGGCTGCGCCTGCACCAGGATGCCGTCGCGGCGCGGCACCACCGAGAGGTTGTGGCCACGGTACGTGATGCCGTAGTTCACGCCGGGCTGCGGGATCAGCCGCGCGGTCTGGCCGCGCACCGGGATGATCGAGTCGTCGCCCCACAGGGCGCGTGCGCCGTAGCCGGTCGCGTTGATCAGCGTGCGCTCTTTCAGCCCGACGAACTGGCGCGGGCTGCTGAACTCGCGCTGCTCGATCTCGCCGCCTTCGCGAAAGAAGTCGTCCATCAGCAACCGCGTGTACGACGGCAGGTTGAACACCATCTGGCTGTAGCGCCGCGCATACGGCACGGCAAAGGGATGCTGGTCGCGTGCCAGCGCTTGCGAGCGCGGGCGGATGTCGCTGAGCAAGGCTTCGAGATCGGGGTAGTCGGGCTCGGGGCTGGCCTCGGGCACCGACCCGCCCGCCGGGGGCTGGTCGAACGGCGTGTCGGACAGGACATAGCCGTCGCGCCATTCGACCGGCTCGCCGGCCAGGCCCAGCAGGCTTTGATAGGTGCGGAAGGAGTAGCGCGCCATCGCCTCCCAGCGCTGCTGGAATTCCGGCGTGGCGTGGGCCTCGGTGCAGATGCGTGAATCGGGCGACCAGACGCCGGTGGCGGCCGACGAGCGAACCTCGGGCGGCCGCTCGCGGCAGTAGATGCGCACCCGCAGGCCGGCACGCTGGGCCATGCGCGCCGAGGTCAAACCGATGGCGCCGCAGCCGATCACTGCCAGGCGCTTGTGCCCCGCGGCTTGCGCCAGGCGCACCGCCAGCCACGCCGAGCCCCACGAGAGCGACCAGCCGCTGCCGCCATGACCATAGTTGTGGATGACGGTCTGCTGCCGCAACTGCTGCGCCTCGATGCGCGGCCCCTGCGGCCGGAACGGCCGGGTGCAGACCGAGACGTCGATGATCCTGTCGGGCCGGGCCTGGATCGGCACGAGGCGCGGCGGTTCGGCGAACGGCGGGCGCGAGTCGTCGGTCGATGCCGCACCAGAGAACGGGACGGCCGACAAGGACGCCAGCGCCGCGCTGGCCTGGCCGATGAACTGGCGACGTTGCATGGGGTTTGGCGGAGCCGGGACGCGTTCAGCGCCGGCTCGCGGCGAGGAACAGGAACAGCGGGATGCGTCGGCGCCGCGCGAAGCTCGCGTCGCTCGCGAAGTGCTCGCGCTGCGGGCGCGACTCGCGCAGCGCGTCGATCGCGAAGCCGGCACGCAGCAGCGCGCTCACATGGTCTTCGACGGTGCGGTGATGCTTCAGCACCTGCGCGCCGAGCCAGTCGGTGACGCGCGGGCCGGTGTCGAAGTAGTCGTCGACGATCCAGTCCTCGCGCTCGACGCCGTCAGCGTACGCGCGGTCGCATGACGTGATCACCGGGTGCTCCACCGAGAACACGAAGCGCCCGCCCGGCCGCAGCGCGCGGTGCACCGCGGCGAAGACCGGGTCGAGATCGGCGATGTAGTGCAAAGCGAGGCGCGAGACGGCGCGCTCGAACGCGGCCGGATCGCCGGCCCAGTCTTCGAGGCGCGATCGGATCACCGTGCCGGCGCTGCCCGCGAGCGTCGCGCGCGCGGCGGCGACCATGTTGGCCGAGCCGTCGACGCCGAGGTAGCTGCGGGCTCCGCCGGCGAGCAGCTCGCGGCCGAACGCGGCGTCGCCGCAGCCGAGATCGACGACGCCTAAGCCGCGCGGCTCGCCGAGCAGCTCGCGGATCACCGGGCGCTCGAGCGTGTCGTTGGCCGACTCGGGCCGCGCACGCAGCTGCGCGTATTCGTCGAACACGCCGTCGTCGTCGTAGAACGCGGGGCCGGTGAACGCAGGCGTCGGGGGCGGGGCCGTCATCGCGACAATCTTGCCATGCCGGCGCGCGCCCCGACGCGCTGCGAACGCCCGCAACATAATCGCCCGATGCCCGCGATCATCTCCGTCTCCGATGTCAGCAAGACCTACGCCACCGGCTTTCGTGCGCTCGACCACGTCGATCTCGAGATCTCGCCCGGCGAGATCTTCGCGCTGCTCGGGCCGAACGGTGCCGGCAAGACGACGCTGATCGGTCTGGTCTGCGGCATCGTGCGGCTCGACGAGGGCCGGATCCGCGTCAACGACCTCGACATCGTCACCGACTACCGCGCCGTGCGCACGCTGATCGGCCTGGTGCCGCAGGAGCTGACGACCGACGCGTTCGAGACCGTGTGGAACACCGTCTCGTTCAGCCGCGGCCTGTTCGGCAAGCCGCCCGACCCGGCCCACATCGAGAAGACGCTGCGCGCGCTCTCGCTATGGGACAAGAAGGACAACAAGATCATGCAGCTGTCGGGCGGCATGAAGCGGCGCGTGATGATCGCCAAGGCGCTGTCGCACGAGCCGCGCGTGCTGTTCCTCGACGAGCCGACCGCCGGCGTCGACGTGGCGCTGCGCAAGGACATGTGGGCGATGGTGCGCCAGCTGCGCGAATCGGGCGTGACGATCGTGCTGACCACCCACTACATCGAGGAGGCCGAGGACATGGCCGACCGCGTCGGCGTGATCAGCGGCGGCAAGATCATCCTGGTCGAAGAGAAGGTCGAGCTGATGAAGAAGCTCGGCAAGAAGCAGCTGACGCTGCAGCTGCTGCAGCCGCTCGCGGCGCTGCCGCCGGCGCTGGCCGCGCACGCGCTGACGCTGAACGCCGCCGGCACCGAGCTCCACTACACCTACGACCCGCGCGCCGCGCGCGGCGAGGTCGCGGCGCTGCTCGAGGACATGAGCCGCGCCGGCATCCGCCTGACCGACCTGCAGACCAAGCAGAGTTCGCTCGAGGACATCTTCGTCAGCCTGGTGGAGGAAGCGCGATGAACCTGCACGCCGTTCGCGCGATCTACCGCTTCGAGATGGCGCGCACCTGGCGCACGATCACGCAGAGCATCATCTCGCCGGTGCTGTCGACCGCGCTGTACTTCGTGGTGTTCGGCGCGGCGATCGGTTCGCGCATCGACACCGTCGGCGGCGTCGCCTACGGCGCGTTCATCGTGCCCGGCCTGATCATGCTGTCGGTGCTGACGCAGAGCATCGCCAACGCCTCGTTCGGCATCTATTTCCCGAAGTTCACCGGCACGATCTACGAGCTGCTGTCGGCGCCGATCTCGCACGTCGAGATCGTGCTGAGCTATGTCGGCGCGGCGGCGACGAAATCGGTGCTGATCGGGCTGATCATCCTCGGCACCGCGGCGCTGTTCGTGCCGATCCACATCGAGCACCCGGTGTGGATGCTGCTGTTCCTGGTGCTCACCGCGGTCACGTTCAGCCTGTTCGGCTTCATCATCGGCATCTGGGCCGACGGCTTCGAGAAGCTGCAGTTGATCCCGATGCTGATCGTGATGCCGCTGACCTTTCTCGGCGGGCCGTTCTACTCGATCAGCATGCTGCCGCCGATCTGGCAGAAGCTGTCGATGCTGAACCCGTCGGTCTACCTGATCAGCGGTTTCCGCTGGAGCTTCTTCGGCCAATCGGAGATGCACATCGGCTTGAGCTTCTCGGTGACGCTGGTGTTCTTCTTCGTCGCGCTGTGGTTCGCGACCTGGATCATCCGCACCGGCTGGCGCATCAAGGCCTGACACGCGGCCGGCGCCGCGCAGCCGTCAGCGCGCGGCGCGCCGGCGCGCGGCGATGAAGCCGCCGGCGACGAGGCCGGCGAACAGCATCGCATAGGTTGCGGGCTCGGGCACCGACAGCGCGACATCGCGGATGAAGAAGTTGATGTTCGAGAAGCCCGGCACCTGACCGCCGTTGTTCAGCCACTGGATCGACCAGCTGCCGTTCTGCGTCACGCCGGCGAACGTCTTCTCGTTGTCGAACAGGAATGCGCCGCTGTGGTCGGACGCGTGCAGTGCGAACACCAGATCGAAGGTCGCCGCCTGATCGGTGGTCAGCGACCAGGTGCCCGACCCCTGCGAGAAGCCGAGCGTGAACGTCACGCCGCCGATCGTCGCGCTGCCCGGCCCCTTGCTGAGCAGCGACCAGGCGTCGCCGAACGCGGCGTCGAAGCCGGCGGTGTTGCCGTTCGGGCCCTGCGCGGGGTTCACGCCCGAGATCACGCACTGCGACGAATCGATGCCGCCGAGCGTCACGTCGTCGGTCGAGGCGGCGCCGATGAAGCTACCGGCCGTGGCGGTGCAGGCGGCGGCCTGGGCGGCCGGCGCGGCGGCCAGCGAAGCCAGCGCCGCGGCGACGGACAGGGCGGTGGCGGCGAATGCTCGGGTCGAGGTCATGCGGTACTCCTTCAAGACGACTGCGTGGAAACCAGCGTAGAACCTGCGGCCCGCATGCTGATCCCCCGCGAACAGGGGGTTCGGGTTAGTACCTGTGTCAATCGAAACGCGAGGTCTGGAATCTGTCGCCGGTGTAGGAGCCCACCGACACATCGCCGCGTTCCGAGCCACTGGCCGGGGCCTGCGGCCGCGTCTAATGTGGTGGCGTATCCACACCCACGGGATGACCACGATGAATCGACTTCAACTCGCCTCGTTCGCCGCGCTCGCCGCGATCGGCCTGGGCAGCGCCAGCCTCGCCCGTGCCGCCGACGATCCCGCCTCCGACAGCGCCCGCCAGGAGCGCATGGACCGCGCCTACGAGGACTATCGCAACCCGAACCCCGGGGCGGCGGCGCGCACCGAGAACTCGATCAAGCACGGCGCCCATCGCGCCGGCAGCGCGATCAAGCACGGCGCCGAGAAGGTCGGCCACGCGATCGGCACCGGCGTGCGCAAGACCGGCGAGGCGATCGGCCACGGCGGAGAGAAGGTCCAGAACGCGACCACCCCGAAGCCCTGACCCATGCACGCTGCCTCGGCGGGGCCGGCTCGCGGCCACAAGGTGTTCGCGGTCGCGAAGGTGCGGCTCGACGCCGACGGCCGCATCACCCACGTGCTGTGGGGCGAGGTCGACACCCAGCGCAACGACTGGGCGGGCCCGGAGTCGGTCGCGCCGGTCGCCGACGCCGTCCGTGCACTGAACGCCGGGCACCAGGTGTTCGCGCTCTATCCGTCGACCTACGGGCACCTGCCGGAGCGGCGCTTCATCGTCGCCGACTACGACAACGGCTGGCACACGATCGTGCTCGACGGGCCACCGACGCACGAACGCGAGGTGCACGACATGGCGCGGCTCGACGCCTGACGCTTCCGGCCTGCGGCTATCCTTGAGCCCCGGCGCCGCGCGGCGCCCGGGCTTGCACACAGGACGGCCACTTCATGATCGACAAGACAGTCGCGTCGCTCGCCGACGCGCTCGCGGGCACCCGCGACGGCGCCACCGTGATGATCGGCGGCTTCGGCGGCGCGGGCCAGCCGAACGAGCTGATCGACGCGCTGATCGCGCAGGGCGCGAAAGATCTGGTGATCGTCAACAACAACGCCGGCAACGGCGAGACCGGCCTGGCCGCGCTGCTGAAAGCCGGGCGCGTGCGCAAGATCGTTTGCTCGTTCCCGCGCCAGGCCGACTCGCAGGTGTTCGACGCCCTGTACCGCAGCGGCGCGCTCGAACTCGAGCTCGTGCCGCAGGGCAACCTGGCCGAGCGCATCCGCGCCGCCGGCGCCGGCATCGGCGGCTTCTTCACGCCGACCGGCTACGGCACCGAGCTCGCGAAGGGCAAGGAGACGCGCGAGATCGATGGCCGCATGTACGTGCTCGAGGCGCCGCTGCACGCCGACCTCGCGCTGATCAAGGCCGAGCGCGGCGATCGCTGGGGCAACCTCACCTACCGCAAGACCGCGCGCAACTTCGGGCCGATCATGGCGATGGCGGCCAAGCTCACGGTCGCGTCGGTGCACGAGATCGTCGCCCTCGGCGAACTCGACCCGGAGGCGATCGTCACGCCCGGCATCTTCGTGCAGCGCGTCGTCAAAGTGCCGCGCACCGCCACCGGCCCGGCCGGCTACAAGCAGGCCGCCTGACATGAACAAGCTCGACCGCAACCAGATGGCCGCGCGCGTGGCCCGCGACATCCCCGAAGGCTCGTACGTCAACCTCGGCATCGGGTTGCCCACGCTGGTGGCCAACCACCTGCCGAAGGAGCGCGAGATCTTCCTGCACAGCGAAAACGGCCTGCTCGGCATGGGGCCGGCGCCGGCGGCGGGCGACGAAGACTACGACCTGATCAACGCCGGCAAGCAGCCGGTCACGCTTCTCGCCGGTGGCGCGTACTTCCACCACGCCGACAGCTTCGCGATGATGCGCGGCGGGCACCTCGACATCTGCGTGCTCGGCGCGTTCCAGGTCTCGGCCCGCGGCGACCTCGCCAACTGGCACACCGGCGCCGCCGACGCCATTCCGGCCGTCGGCGGCGCGATGGATCTGGCGATCGGCGCCAAGAAGACCTACGTGATGATGGAGCACACGACCAAGGGCGGCGAGCCGAAGATCGTCGAGCGCTGCAGCTATCCGCTCACCGGCGTGGGCTGCGTCGCGCGG
>DATMIN010000212.1:0-8136 GCA_035554275.1 Burkholderiaceae bacterium | reverse complement strand
CAACCCTGTGGAGATTCAGGGGAGCGTCGGTGGAAAGCGGATGAAAAACAGCCCGGGCACAAACGACAAGGGGTCGGCTTCACCGACCCCTGGTTTCGCTGTCTGCAACGCTTACGCGGTTTCGCCCAGCACCACGACCTTGACTTCCACCAGCACGTCGGTGTGCGGTGCCACCGACACGGTGTGCTCGCCGACGGTCTTCAGCGGCCCGTTGGGCAGGCGCACTTGCGACTTGACGACCTTGAAGTCGATGCGGGTCAGCGCATCGGCGATGTCGGCGTTGGTGACCGAGCCGAACAGGCGGCCGTCGACGCCGGCCTTCTGCGTGATGTGCACGGTGCGGCCGCTCATCTTCTCGCCAAGCGCGGTGGCGGCGGCGAGCTTCTCGGCGGCAGCTTTCTCGAGCTCGGCACGCTTGACCTCGAACTCCTTGATCGCCGACTCGGTGGCGCGGCGCGCCGAACGTTGCGGGATCAGAAAGTTGCGGGCGTAACCGTCTTTCACCTTGACGACATCGCCGAGGTTGCCGAGGTTGGCGACTTTTTCCAGCAGGATGACTTGCATGGTCGTTCGCTCCTCAGACCTTGTGCTGGTCGCTGTACGGCAGCATCGCCAGGAAACGCGCGCGCTTGATGCACGTCGTCAGCTGGCGCTGGAAGAACGCGCGCGTACCGGTCAGGCGGGCCGGCGTGATCTTGCCGTTCTCGCCGATGAAATCGCGCAGCGTGTCGATGTCCTTGTAGTCGATCTGCTTGACACCGGTGACGGTGAATCGGCAGAAACGCTTGCGACGGAACAGCAGCGACTGGGTATTGCGCTTGGGCTTGCGGTCCTTCGAGAACCGGCCTTTACCACGGGGCGGGGGCATATGACACCTCTTTCAAAATCGAACAGTGAAACCGATCGGTGGTATCGACCACTCAATCGAGCTCGGTGATGTGGAACACGACACCTCGACCGTTGCGCTGCGAACCCAGGAAGCCGGCAAAGCCGTGCGTGCCTCCGAGTTCGAGCCGCAGGGCGCGTTGCACGATCTCCCCGATCGCCCGGGCCCGCAGGTCGAACCAGACCTTGCGGACCTGGCCGTCCTGCGTGACCTCCGATTCGTGCTTCAGGCTCAAATCGAGGGCCGGCAGACCGGCGGGGGTATATCGCAACACGCCGCGCTCCACCAGTTGCGCCGTCAGAACCAGCCGGTTCATGCGTCGCGGGCGGCAGAGCCGGCCGATGGGCCTCGCGTCAGGCCGAAGCCTCCTGGGGCTGCTGTGGCTGGCGCGGCGGGCGGTCGCCACCACGGTCACCGCCGCGATCGCCGCCACGGTCACCGCGATCGCCACGCTCCGATGGCGGCGCCGACTTGCGGGCATCCTCGCGCTCGACCATCTTCATCATCACCGACGGGCCGGTCACGGCCTCGTCCTGCAGCACCGTCAGGTGGCGCAGCACGGCGTCGTTGAAGCGAAAGCCGGTCTCGAGCTCGGTCAGCACGTCCTTGTTGCACTCGATGTTGATGCACAGGTAGTGCGCCTTCGCGAGCTTCTGGATCATGTAGGCCATCTGGCGACGGCCCCAGTCCTCGACGCGGTGCACCTTGCCGCCGCCGGCGGTGACGGTGCCCTTGTAGCGCTCCAGCATGGCTGGAACCTGTTCGCTTTGATCCGGGTGGATCAGCAAGACGATTTCATAATGACGCATTGAATCTCCTTGTGGTTCCCCGCGGCGGTGGGCTCGAAACGAGATTCCGCGCGGGAGGTTGAGCCACCCCGAAGCGTCAGACCCGGGTGTGGCAAGGCGAGCCCGCGAGTATAACCCGCCGCGCCCGCCCAGGCGACCCAACCCGCTCACCCGGGCGCGGGATGCCGCAGCCGGGCCACGAAGGCGCGCTGCTCGGCGCTCGGCGCCGGCGTCACGAGGCTGGCCAGCACGCACAGCGTGAACCCGAGCGGCACGCCGAACACGCCGGCCGAGACCGGCTGGATGCCCCACCACAGCTCGACCGGCGCCGTCACGCCGGCGAAGGCGCGCAGTGACGCGTCGTTGCACACCAGGTAGTACAGCGCCAGCGCCAAGCCGCCGGCCATGCCGCAGACCGCGCCCCAGCGGTTCGCGCGGCTCCAGAAGATGCCGAGCACCAGCGCCGGGAAGAACGCCGACGCGGCGATCGAGAACGCCGCGGTGACGAGGAACAGGATGTCGGCCGGCCGCTGCGCCGCGACCGCCGCCGCGGCGAGCGCCGCGACCAGCAGCAGCACCTTCGAGACCGTGACCCGGCGCGCTGTCGACGAACCAGGGTCGAGGAGCTTGAAGTACAGGTCGTGCGACAGCGCGTTGCTGATCGTCAGCAGCAGGCCGTCGGCCGTCGACAGCGCCGCGGCCAGCCCGCCGGCCGCGACCATCCCCGAGACCACATACGGCAGCCCCGCGATCTCGGGCGTGGCGAGCACGATCAGGTCGCTGCCGATGCGGATCTCGCCGAGCTGCAGGATGCCGTCGCGGTTGATGTCGACCACCGACACGAGCGACGGGTCGACCCGCGTCCACGCCGCGATCCACGCCGGCAGCCGGTCGAACGGCAGGCCGACCAGGCCGTTGAACACCTCGTACTTCACCAGCACCGCGAGCGCCGGCGCGGTCAGGTACAGCAGCAGGATGAAGAACAGCGACCACGCGACCGATTCGCGCGCCGAGCGCACCGTCGGCGTGGTGTAGCTGCGCATCAGGATGTGCGGCAGCGCCGCGGTACCCACCATCAGGCAGAACACCAGCGCGAGGAAGTTGCGGCGTGAGTCGTCGAAGACGCGGCGCTGCGTCGCGTCGCCCTGCGGGTCGCCGGCGAACTGCTGGGCGTGCCGCGGCATGCCGGCGAGCGGCTGGGCGCGCGCCGTGTCGATCGCCTGCGCGCGCGCCCAGGTGTCGCGCGCCTGCGCCTCGTTGCGCGGCTGCGCGGCCAGGGCCTTGTCGGCGGCCTGGATCTCGCGCAGCGGCGCGTTGGCCGCCTTCAGCTCGCGGCTGCGCTGCTGCGCCTGCGCGCGGTCGGCGACGAGCGCGGCCGGCACGTCGCGCAGCTTCTCGGCGAACGTGTCGGCCCGCGCCTTGAAGAGCGCGCGGACCTCGAGCTCCTTCGGGTCGTTCAGCAGATGCTGCTCGCGCGCGCCGATCTTCGCGAGCTGCGCGCCCACGGCCAGCTGCGGCACCGGGACGCCGGTCTGCTTGATCGACAGCCACACCACCGGCACGAGGAACGCGATCACGAGGATGATGTACTGAGCGACCTGCGTCCACGTGACCGCGCGCATGCCGCCGAGGAACGAGCACACCAGCACGCCGCCGAGGCCGAGGAAGATGCCGAGCACGAAATCGACGCCGGTGAGCTGCGTCGTGATCAGGCCGACGGCGTAGATCTGCGCGACGAGATAGACGAACGAGCACAGCACCGCCGCGGCCAGCCCGATCAGCCTGGGAGCGCCGCCGCCGTAGCGCGCGGCGAGGAAGTCGGGGATCGTGTACTGGCCGAAGCGTCGCAGGTACGGCGCGAGCAGCACCGCCACCAGCACGAAGCCGCCGGTCCAGCCCATCACGTACGCCAAGCCGCCGTAGCCCTGCAGGTACAGCGTGCCGGCCAGGCCGATGAACGAGGCCGCCGACATCCAGTCGGCCGCGGTCGCCATGCCGTTGTACAGCGCCGGCACGCGCCGCCCGGCGACGTAGTACTCGGCCGCGTCGGTGGTGCGCGTGACGATGCCGATCGCCGCGTACAGCGCGACGGTGGCGAGCAGGAACACCACGCCGATCCAGCGGCGCGGCAGGCCGGTCTGCTCGAGCACCGCGAGCAGCACGACGAACGCGATGAAGCCGACCGTGTAGCGCCCGTAGATGCGGTCGAGCCGGCGCTTGAGGGCGTGCGTGTCGGCCGCGGGCATCGTCAGGCGTCCTCGGCCGAACCGTGCGCGTCGTCGAGGCGGCGCGACCAGCGCGCATAGCCGGCGACGAGCAGCAGGTAGACGATCGGCGCGCCCTGTGCCGCGACCCAGAAGCTGAACGGCCAGCCGAGCAGTTGCCCGTTCAGCTCGCGCGCGAAGAACGCGACGCCGAACGTGACGCCGAACCACACGAGCAGCAGCCCGGCGGCCAGGCGCTGGCCCGCGCGCCAGTGCCGGCGCGCCGCGTCAGCGCCGTCCATCGGCGCGGCGGGCAACGCGCGTCACGCGCTCGGGTCGGGGCGGCGGCATGGCGCGCATTGTGCCGCGCGCCAAACCCTGCCCGTCGGGTCAGTGGACGACGCGCTCGAACCCGAACTCGCCGTTCTCGAAGTCGACCGGGATCACGTCCTTCGGCCCGAAGCGGCCCTCGAGGATCAACTTCGCGACCGGGTTCTCGATGCGCCGCTGGATCTCGCGCTTCAGCGGCCGCGCGCCGAACACCGGGTCGAAGCCGGCCTTGGCCAGCTCGGCCAGCGCGCGCGCCGAGACGTCGAGCTTCATCTCCATCTTCTCGAGCCGCGCCTCCAGCACCTTGAGCTGGATCTTCGCGATCGCCTCGATGTTCTTCGCGTCGAGCGCGTGGAACACCACCGCCTCGTCGATCCGGTTCAGGAACTCGGGCCGGAAGTGCTGCTTGACCTCGACCCACACCGCCTCGCGGATTTCCTCGCTCGGTTGGCCCACCATCTGCATGATCTGGTGCGAACCGAGGTTGCTGGTCATCACGATCACGGTGTTCTTGAAGTCGACAGTGCGGCCCTGGCCGTCGGTCAGGCGGCCGTCGTCGAGCACCTGCAAGAGCACGTTGAAAACGTCCGGGTGCGCCTTCTCGACCTCGTCGAGCAGCAGCACGCTGTAGGGCTTGCGCCGCACCGCTTCCGTCAGGTAGCCGCCCTCGTCGTAGCCCACGTAGCCCGGCGGCGCGCCGATCAGCCGCGCGACCGAGTGCTTCTCCATGAACTCGCTCATGTCGAGGCGGATCAGGTGATCTTCGCTGTCGAACAGGAAGCCGGCCAGCGCCTTGCACAGCTCGGTCTTGCCCACGCCGGTCGGCCCGAGGAACAGGAACGAGCCGGTCGGCCGGTTCGGGTCGGAGAGGCCCGAGCGCGAGCGGCGGATCGCGTTGGCGACCGCGGTGATCGCCTCGTCCTGGCCGATCACGCGCTCGTGCAGCTTGCCTTCCATCTGCAGCAGCTTCTCGCGGTCGCCCTGCATCAGCTTGCTGACCGGGATGCCGGTCGCGCGCGCCACGACCTCGGCGATCTCTTCGGCGCCGACGGTGGTGCGCAGCAGCTGCGGCTTCGCGCCTCCGGCCGAACCCTTCGCGCCCTTCTTCGCCTCCTTCGCCTGCGCTTCCTTCAGCGTCTTCTCGAGGTCGGGCAGCTTGCCGTACTGCAGCTCGGCGACCTTGTTGAAATCGCCCTTGCGCTTGCCCTCCTCGATCTGGAACTTGATGCGGTCGATCTCTTCCATCAGGTGCGCCGAGCCCTGCGCGGCGGCCTTCTCGGCCTTCCAGATCTCGTCGAGGTCGGCGGCCTCGCGCTGCACGCGCGTGATCTCTTCCTCGATCAGGCCGAGGCGGCGCTGCGAGGCTTCGTCCTTCTCGCGCGTCACCGCGGCGCGCTCGATCTGCAGCTGGATCAGCCGGCGGTCGAGCTTGTCCATCGCCTCGGGCTTGGAGTCGATCTCGATCCGCACCTTCGACGCGGCCTCGTCGATCAGGTCGATCGCCTTGTCGGGCAGGAAGCGGTCGGTGATGTAGCGGTGGCTCAGCTCGGCCGCGGCGACGATCGCCGGGTCGGTGATCTCGACGCCGTGGTGCACCTCGTACTTCTGCTGCAGGCCGCGCAGGATCGCGATCGTGGCTTCGACCGTCGGCTCGCCGACCAGCACCTTCTGGAAGCGGCGCTCGAGCGCGGCGTCCTTCTCGACGTACTTGCGGTACTCGTCGAGCGTGGTCGCGCCGATGCAGTGGAGCTCGCCGCGCGCCAGCGCCGGCTTGAGCATGTTGCCGGCATCGATCGCGCCCTCGGCCTTGCCGGCGCCCACCATCGTGTGGATCTCGTCGATGAAGACGATCGTCTGGCCTTCGTCGGCGGCCACTTCCTTCAGCACGCCCTTCAGCCGCTCTTCGAACTCGCCGCGAAACTTCGCACCGGCCAGCAGCAGCGCCATGTCGAGCACCAGCACCCGCTTGCTCTTCAGCGAATCGGGCACTTCCCCCGCGACGATGCGCTGCGCCAGGCCTTCGACGATCGCGGTCTTGCCCACACCCGGCTCGCCGATCAGCACCGGGTTGTTCTTGGTGCGCCGCTGCAGCACCTGGATCGCGCGCCGGATCTCGTCGTCGCGGCCGATCACCGGGTCGAGCTTGCCCTGGCGCGCGCGCTCGGTGAGGTCGAGCGTGTACTTCTTCAGCGCCTCGCGCTGACCCTCGGCATCGGCGCTGTCGACACTCTGGCCGCCGCGCACCGCCTCGATCGCGGCCTCGAGCGCCTTGCGGTTCAGGCCGTGGCCGCGCACCACGCCGCCGAGATCGGTCTTCGCGTCGGCGAGCGCGAGCAGGAACATCTCGCTGGCGATGAACTGATCGCCGCGCTTGCCGGCCTCCTTCTCGGCCGCCTGCAGCAGCGACGCGAGGTCGCGGCCCGGCTGCACGACCTGGCCGCTGCCTTGCACCTGCGGCAGCCCCTTGACGGCGGTGTCGAGGGCGGCCTTCAGCGCCGCGGTGTTGGCACCAGCACGGTCGAGCAGCGCCTTCGGGCCATCGGACTGCGCGATCATCGCCGCCAGCAGGTGGGCAGGTTCGATGTACGGGTTGTCGTTCGCGATGGCCAAGCTGTTCGCGTCGGCCCACGCTTCCTGGAATTTGCTGGTGAGTTTGTCGAATCGCATTGGAGTTCCTCCGATGCCGGTTCACATGCGGCGGATCGCCCGATTTTCAACCGGCGCCGCGGCGCGCGCTTGCGCTCAATCAAGCAACGCGCGAGCGAGCGCGAAGCCGAGCGCCGCGCAGGCGAGCGAGCCCAGCAGGTGCGCGGCCGAGTGCGCGAGCGCGAGGCCGAACTCGCCCCGCTGCAGCAGGATCAGCGACTCGCCCGAGAACGACGAGAACGTCGTCAGCCCGCCGAGAAAGCCGGTGACGAGCAGCAGCCGGAGCGCCTCGTTCGGCGCGCGCTCGAACCACGCCAGCGCCATGCCGATCAGCAGCCCGCCGACGCAGTTGACGGCCAGCGTACCGAGCGGGAAGCCGGCCCAGCGGGCGTTCAGCCACAGGCCCGCGAGCCAGCGCGCGAGCGCGCCGACCGCCGCGCCGACCGACACCGCGAGCACTTGCCCCCACGGCCACGCCGCGTTCATCGCGTCGGCGGCGCTTCGGGCGCGTTGCAGGCGGTGATGCCCCAGCGCGCCACGGCCGCGTCGTCGCTGCTGCGCGCGTCGACCCAGCGTGCGCCGTCGGGCGTGTGCTCCTTCTTCCAGAACGGCGCCTGCGTCTTCAGGTAGTCCATCAGGAACTCGCAGGCCTGGAACGCGTCGCCGCGGTGCGCCGACGTGACCGCGACCATCATGATCTGGTCCTGCGGCAGCAGCTTGCCGACGCGGTGGATCACGCGCGCCGCGCGGATGTCGAAGCGCTGCACGGCCGCGTCGATCATCGCCTCGATCGCGCGCTCGGTCATGCCCGGGTAGTGCTCGAGCTCCATCGCGCTGATGCTCGCGCCATCGTTGCGATCGCGCACCGTGCCGATGAACGCGGCGACCGCGCCGACGCCCGCATCGCCGGCGCGCAGCGCCGCGACCTCGGCGCCGAGATCGAAGTCGGCTTCCTGGATCGTGACGCGCGCCGCCATCTCAACCCCCGGTGACCGGCGGGAAGAACGCCAGCTCGGCGCCCTCGCCGACGACCGCGCTCTCGTCGCACAGCACCTGGTTCAACGCGCTGCGCAGCGCGCGGCCGCGGGCCAGCACGCGCGCATGCGCGGCACCGCGTGCGATCAGCGCGTCGCGCACCGCGCCGACCGTCGTGCCGGCGCCGACCTCGAGCGCTTCGCTCGCGCCGAGCGCCTCGCGGATCGACGCGAAGTAGCGCACCGTGAGCTTCATGCCGACCACTCCGCGAACGCGATGAACGCGACCACGTCGCCGGCGCGGATCG
>DATMIN010000211.1:0-2167 GCA_035554275.1 Burkholderiaceae bacterium | reverse complement strand
CTTGAGCTTGCCCGACTGCACGAACGGCAGCGTCGCCAGCATGCCGTTCATCAGTACCTGGGTCTGGCCGGCGATCGTGTCGGTGATCGCCTGCGAACCGCCCTTGTACGGGATGTACTCCCACTTCGCGCCGGTCGCCTTCTCGACCGCGACACCGGCCAGGTGCGGCGCGCTGCCGATCGCGGTGACCGCGAAGTTGAGCTTGGTGGTCTTCGACAGCGCCACCAGCTCCTGCAGGTTGTTCGCCGGCACCGACGGGTGCACGACCAGCAGGTGCGGCGAGTACGCGAGCATCGACACGCCCTTCAGGTCCTTGCTCGGATCGAACGGCAGCTTGGCGTAGACCGATGGCGTGATCGCCAGCGCGCCCACGTCGCACAGCAGCAGCGTGTAGCCGTCGGCGGGCGATTTCGCAACGAGATCGGTGCCGGTGTTGCCGTTCGCGCCGGGCTTGTTCTCGACCACGACGGTGGTCTTCAGCGCCTCGGCGAGCGGGCCGCTGAGCGCGCGCGCGATGATGTCCGACGAGCCGCCCGGCGTGTACGGCACGACGATGCGGATCGGCTTGCTCGGCCACGCCTGCGCGTGTACGGAGCGGGCGATGAACGGCGCGCCGAGCAGCGCGGCCGAGCGGGTCAGGACGGTGCGGCGCTTCATCGGCTTGTGATCAGTCATCGTACAACTATCGTAGAGCAGCCGACCGGCCGCGGCAAGCCCGCCCGCGTGGTTCAGGGGTTTGCGACGCCGAGCGCGGCGGCGCGGCGGCGCCGCTCGCGGCTGTTCGCCAGGTGCGTGCGCATCGCGGCGCGCGCGGCCTCGACGTCCTGGTTCTCGATCGCGTCGAGGATGCTCAGGTGCTCGGCGTTGACGCGCCGCAGGTACGCGAGCCGCTCCTCGTCCGGCGGCCGCGACGGATCGAGCCGGGCACGCGGGATGATCATCGTGCCCAGCGTGCCGAGCAGATTCGCGAAGTGCGGGTTTTGCGTCGCCCGCGTGATCTCTTGGTGAAACTGGAAGTCTGCGCTCACTGCATCCTTGCCGGCCTCGACCGCGCGAGTGAACGCGTCGAGCGCGTCGCGCATCGCGACGAGGTTCTGCGCGGTGCGGCGCTGCGCCGCCAGGCCGGCGGCCTCGGTCTCGACGCCGATCCGCAGCTCGAGCATCGCGACCACGTCGCGCAGCGTCGCGAGCTGCTCGGGCGCGATCCGGAACGCCGAACCGTCGCCGAGGCCGACGACGAAGGTGCCCACGCCGTGGCGCGTCTCGACCAGCCCCGACGCCTGCAGCTTCGACAACGCCTCGCGCACGACGGTGCGGCTGACGCCGAATTCGCCCATGAACGCCGCCTCGGTCGGGAGCTTGTCGCCGGGCACCAGGCGGCCGTCGCGGATGCGGTCGCCGAGCGACTCGACCAGTTCGTGGGCGAGCGTGCGGGCGCGGCGGCGGGGCGGCGGCAGATTCATCGGCTTCGGTACAAACCCCGACGCGGCGCTATTGACACGCCCCGAGGGCTCCTTAAAACTGAAGTTGTACGACAACGGACGACAAAACCGCGAGCATGCGGTCGCCGCGCCGCCCGCGCCATCCGCGCAAACCCCGTTCCGAGCCCACGCCGATGCCTGCCCCCGACACTCGCTCCACCGCCTTCCGCCGCCTGCTGCTGACCGGCGCCGCGGGCGGCCTCGGCCGGGTGTTGCGGCCGCGGCTGAAGGCGCATTGTGCGGTGCTGCGGCTGAGCGACATCGCCCCGCTCGGCGCCGCCGCCGCCGGCGAGGAACTCGTGCCCGCCGCGCTCGAGGATGCCTCCGCGATGCTCGCGCTGCTCGACGGCGTTGATGCCGTCGTGCACCTCGGCGGCGTCTCGGTCGAGGGCCCGTTTGCGCCGATCCTGCAGGCCAACATCGTCGGCGCGTACAACCTCTACGAAGCGGCGCGCCGGCAGCGCGTGCGCCGCATCGTGTTCGCGAGCTCGAACCACGTGACCGGCTTCTACCGGCAGGACGAGGTGATCGATCCTTTGATGCCGATGCGGCCCGACGGCTACTACGGCCTGAGCAAGGCCTTCGGCGAGAACCTCGCCCAGTTCTATTTCGACCGCTACGGCATCGAGACGGTGAGCCTGCGCATCGGCTCGTCGTTCCCCGAGCCGAAGGACCGCCGCATGCTC
>DATMIN010000210.1:0-5164 GCA_035554275.1 Burkholderiaceae bacterium | reverse complement strand
TCGCTGCGCGAGGGGTGCCCTGCGCTGCTCGCTACGCGGGGCAAGCCCGCAAACTCGGCCCTGGGTACAGGGCCTCAAACATGCGGGCTTGGCGCGCAAGCGCGCCGACCCCGCTGCGCTGCGCTGCTCGGCGCTGGCTTCTTCATGCCCTCGCCGGCCTGGCCGCTCCCGACTTTGCGAGCACCGCCGGTGGCCTTCGCCCGAACACCCCCAACCTGGCTCTCGCTTCAACTCAGCCCTTCGCCGCCCAGCGGAAGCCGCGCATCGGTACGTTCTCGATGGCGTCGAACGCCGGGTCGATCTCGCGCAGCGCGTCGCGGATCGTGCTGACATGCTTGCGCACGTTGTCGCGGTTGCGCCCGCTCTTGACGACCTGGTACAGCTCGTCGTACGAGACGACCTCGCCGCGCCGCTGGTGCAGCGCCCACAGGATGCGCTGCGCGGTCAGCGGCAGGTTGACGCGCTGGCCGCGCCAGATCGGCGAGTTCTGGCGCAGCGGGTCGAGCGAGAGTTCGACGCCGGCGCTCGGCGGCGCGGCCGCCGCTGCCGCGCCGCTGCGCGGGGCGCGCAGCATCTCCAGGAAGGTGTCGATGAAGTCCGATTCCTCGAAGGTCGTCTTCTGCAGGTAGTCCCAGGCGTCGAGCGCCTTCATGATGCTGCGGTAGATCGCCGCGGGCATCGCCGAGACCACCAGCACCGGCGTGCCGCGCTGGCGGTCGGCTGCGCTCTTGTTGATCGAGTTGATGATCGCGACGCCGGCGTGGCGCTCGCGCCCGAGCTCGATGTCGAGCACGACCACGTCGTAGGCCTCGCGTGCGATCGCGGCTTCGGCGTCGTCGCGGTTGAACCACTGGTGCACCTCGATGCCTGGGCGGGCGGCCTCGATCCAGCCGCGCAGCTGGTTGCTGGTCGGCACGTCGTCCTCGATCACCGCGACTTTTGGCATGGCGCGGATTATCGAGGCCGCCCTTGGTGTGGCCGCGTGAGTCTTTCTTCCGTCGCGCGGCGCAAAGAGGCCCGGCGCACGCCTTTCGCGCTCCGGGCTCGGTTCGAAGAATGGGCCACCAGAGGGCGACGCAGCGCCGCCGCTCTCGCCTCAACCACCGGAGCCCTGAGATGAACCAACGCCTGACCCGACTCGCCGCCTCGATCCGCGGCGCCTTCAGCAGCACCTTCCAGCGCGGCGCGCCGGCGCTGCGCGACGCCACCACGCGCACCGGCCGCGCGCTGATCAACTCGCGCAGCGTGATCATCACGACGCTGATCGCGGCGGTCGGCGCCTACGCGCTGGTCACGCACCCGCCGCTCAAGACCGTGCCGCGCGGCGAGGTCGGCGTGCGCACCAACCACCTGACCGGCGGCGTCGCCGAGTTCCGCGACGGCGGCGTGCTGGTGTGGCCGGCGCTGCATGAGTTGCGCAGCTACCCGCTGCGCGACCAGGTCTACCAGCCGACGCAAGGGCGGCGCGCCGACGGCGACGCACCGTTCCAGTCGATCGAAGGGCTCTCGCTCGGTGTCGACCTGTCGGTGCGCTACGCGCTCGACAGCACGCGCATCGCGCAGATCGCGAAGAACCTGCCCGACGACATCGGCGGCCAGGTCGTGCAGCCGGCGGTGCAGGGCGTGATCTACAAGGTCTTCACGCGCTACACGGTGCGCGAGATCTTCTCGAGCAAGCGCGCCGAGATCCAGCAGTCGATCGAGACCGAGCTGCGCGGCAAGCTCGCGGCCGACGGCATCGTGCTGCGCAGCGTGCAGATCGGCAAGGTCGATCTGCCGGCCGATTACCGGCGCGGCATGGACCGGCTGCTCGCCGAGGAACTCGAGAGCGAGAAGATGCGCTACACGCTCGAGCTGAAGGAGAAGCAGGTCGCCGAGACCGAGCTCGTCGCGAAGGCCGACAAGGTGCGGCGCGAGACCGCCGCGAGCGCCGCCGCGAGCGAGCAGGTGATCGCCGCGCGCGCCCAGGAAGAGGCGATGAAGCACGTGCTGCCGTTCAAGCAGAAGCAGATCGAGCAGCGCCAGCTCGAGGCCGAGGCCGAGAAGGGCGCGCGCATCCGCAGCGCCGAGGGCAGCGCGCAGGCGCGCCGCATCGAGGCGCAGGGCGAGGCCGATTCGCGCCAGAAGCTCGCCGACGCCGAGGCCTACCGGATGGAGCGGATCGGCAAGATCGCGAGCGAGCAGATGGCACGCGACGGCGCGCTGCTGAGCCGCCATCCGCTGTTGATCCAGAAGACGGTGGCCGACAAGCTCTCGGACAAGATACAGGTGATCATCGCGCCGCCTGGCACCAACGGGCAGTTCATCGCGGCCGGGCTCGTCGGCGGTGCGAACGCGACCGCGACGAGCGCCGCCGCCGACGCGAAGGAGGGCGAATGATGTTGCTCGCCACCACACTGATGGCGGCGGCGTCGGTTGCCATCGTCACGCAGGAGCGCGTCGCGCTGCGCGCCGCGCCGCGCGATTCCGCCGCGCAGCAGGCCGTGCTGTGGCCTGGCGACGCGCTCGAGATCCGCGGCGATCGCCTGGGCTACCTGCAGGTCTACGACCACCGCCGCGAGCGCGCCGGCTACGTGCTGGCGACGCAGGTGCGCGGCACCGCGCTCGCGCCGGAAGAAGCGCCCGAGCTGCTCGCGGTGCTGCGCTTCGTGCGCGACACGCCGGGTGCCGAGGCGCTCGGCATCGGCTATGCCGCCGCGTACCTGCGCGCCGCACCGGCCGGCGCGATCACCGCCGAGCCGTTCGACGCGCTCGGCACGCTGGCCGAGCGGCTCGCGCAGCGCGCCTCGGTGCGCCAGCCGAAGGCCGGCGACGCGGTCGCGGCGCAGCTCGAGGTCGCGAGCTTCTACGGCGTGCAGTTCAGGAGCTACGAGCGCGACGGCGCGATCCGACTGTGCTACGACGGCGAGGCATTCCGGCGCGTCTTCGCGCTCGCCGCCAGCGCCGAGCAGCGCGCCCGCGCCGCGCTCGCGCTGACCCGGCACGATTGCGTCGACCCGGCGCTGCGCCCGCTCGAACTCGCGCAGTTCGACCGCTGGCGTGGCGACGTGCTCGATCGCCTCGACCCAGCGCAGTGGCGCGAACTCGCCGAGCCGCTGAAGAACCGGTTGCGGCTGCGCCGCGCCGGCGTGTGGTCGGCGGTCGCGTTCGAGCGCACGCGCCAGGGCGACGCGGCCTCGGCCGCGAGCGCCGCGCAACGCGCGATCGACGACCTCGCCGCGGTCAACAAGAGCGAGCTGACCGAGGCCGATGCGCTCGACTACGACGACGCCGCGTTGCGCGTCGGCGCGGTGCGCTGGGCGGCGCTGCCGGCGGTCGCGCCGACCGCGAACCGGCTGCGCATCGTCACCGCGCCCGGTGCGCCGGGGCAGACCTGCGTGACGCTGGTCGATGCGGCGCGCGACGCGGCGGTGCCGCTCGCGAAGCGCTGCACCTACGCGGTCGTGTGGACCGGCTCGGTCAGCGTCCAGCCGGCCGGCCGCGCCGTCGCGCTGGCGGTGCAGCCGCTGGCCGGCTGGCGCGAGCTGTGGGTGTTCCGGCGCCAGGCCGATGGCTGGACGATCGACGTGCTGCCGCCCGGCACCGGCGACCCCGAGCTCGGCTACGTCGAGTTCGCCGGCTGGGTGCCGGGCGGGGCGAAGCTGCTGCTGGCGCGCGAGGCGAAGGCCGGCGGCCGCCACAAGCGCAGCTTCGAGGTCGCGAGCCTGGCGACGCTGAACACCGAGAATCAGGCGAGCCGGCCGACGGGGCTGGCGCTGTTCGCGAAGTGGCAGGACGCGGGCTGGAAGCGCGCGACCGTCAGCCTGCGCTGAGCATCGGCGCGATCAGGGCGCCTTCTTCAGCCGCACGTGCGCCATCAGCCCGCCGTCGGGCGCGTTGAGGATCTCGAAGGTGCCACCCATCCGCTGGATCGCCTTGTCGACGATCGCCAGCCCCAGGCCCGCGCCGGTGGCGGCGGTGCGGGCCGCATCGCCGCGGAAGAACGGCGTCGTCAGCTGCCCGATCTTCTTCGGGTCGGCGCCCGGGCCGTGGTCGCGCACGGTCAGGATCACCCACGGCCCGGTGCGCGCGTAGCTGACCTGCACGCGCGCGATGCCGGTGTCGGTCGAGCGGCCATAGCGGCGCGCGTTCTCGAACAGGTTCTGCAGCACCCGGCCGAGCTCGGTCTCGTCGGCCATCACCTTGGTGTCGATCGCCACGCGCGAGACGATGCGGATCTGGCTGGTGTCGCGGAACGTCGCCATCTCGCGGTCGACCACGCCCGACAGGTGCACCGGCATCAGCGTGCTCTCGCCGGGGCGGGCGTAGTCCATGAACTTGTCGATGATCGCGTCGAGCTGGTCGATGTCGAGCGCCATGTTGTGCTTGGCCTCGTCGTCGCTGACGCTCATCTCGGTCTCGAGGCGCAGGCGCGCGAGCGGCGTGCGCAGGTCGTGCGAGATGCCGGCGAGCATGATCGCGCGGTCCTGCTCGACCTTCGCGAGCTCGCGCGCCATCCGGTTGAAGCCCATGTTGACCTGGCGGATCTCGCTCGTCAGCGTGTTCTCGTCGAGACGCGAATCGAACTCGCCCTCGCGGATGCGGCTGGCCGCGAACGACAGCTCCTTCAGCGGCTGGTTGATCAGCCGCGCGATCGCCGCCGAGCCGAGCACCGTGGCGAGCAACGCCATGCTGACCCACAGCACCAGCGAGCTCCACGACACCGGGCCGATCGGCGTCGGGTCGGCCTGCAGCCAGAACGGATCGGTCTCGATCGAGAAGCCGACCCACAGCCCGGGCGCGCCGTTGACCGAGGCGGCCACCATCGTGTCGGCGCCGAGCTGGGCGCGCAGCTCGTGGCCGATCGCGCGCGAGACGCGGTCGGTCTCGTACGGTTCCCACTTGTCGGCGGGCTGGCGCGGCGCGAGCTTGAGCGTCCGCTGCTCCGAGATGCCCTTGATCAGCGCGACGCGGTTGATGCCGTCGCTCGACAGCAGCGCCGCGCGCACGAGATTGACGAGCCCGGCGATCTGGTGCGCCTGCTGCGTGGCGCGCGGCTCGAATTCGAGCGCGCGGAAGGTCTGCGTCCACGCGAACACGCCGCTCACGAGCAGCAGCGCGATCAGGAAGAACGTGCGCCAGAACAGGCTCAGCGCGAGACGTTGCGTGGCCATCGGCGTCGAGA
>DATMIN010000209.1:0-2159 GCA_035554275.1 Burkholderiaceae bacterium | reverse complement strand
CGACGTGCTGCGGCCGATCGCTCGGGCGCACCGCGAGCATCCAGGCGATCGCGTGCACGAAGCGCGGCGAGACGCCCGGCGCGCGGCGCGCCTCGACCGGCTCGGCCTGCGGCTGCAGCGCGCGCGCGACGGCGGTGGCCGGCGGCACGCCGAATACCAGGAAGTGCAGCACCGCGCCGAGCGCGTACAGATCGGTCCACGGGCCCTGGCGCAGCGTCGCCATCTCGGCGTACTGCTCGATCGGCGCGTAGCTCGGCTTGACGATCGCCGTCAGCGACTGCGTGCCCTCGCCGAGCACGCGCCGCGCCGCGCCGAAATCGAGCAGCACCGGCGCGCCTTCGGGCGGCAGCACGATGTTGTCGGGCGCGATGTCGCGGTGGTAGACGCCCTGCGCGTGCAACTGCTCGAGCGCGTCGAGCACCGGCGCGATCACGCGCCGCACCCAGGCCTCGTCGGGCGGCGTGCTCATCGCGCGGCGCACCTCGCGCAGCGTCTGGCCGGCGAGGTAGGGCATCACCATGTAGGCGGTGCCGTTGTCCTCCCAGACGCGGTAGACCTTGACGAGCGACGCGTGGTCGAAGCGCGCCAGCAGCCGCGCCTCGTTGATGAACGCGCGCAGCCCGCTCGCGTAGGTCTCGGCGTGCGACGGCGAACGAATCGTCACCATCGGCCCGGCGCCGCGCGCGGCGAGCAGCGCCGGCATGTATTCCTTCAGCGCGACCGGCCGGTCGAGCGCGTGGTCTTGCGCGAGGTAGACGATGCCGAAGCCGCCGACGCCGAGCACGCGCGAGATCTCGAACTCGCCGAAGCGCGTGCCGGGCGGCAGCGCGTCGTGCAGCGTCGCGGCGATCGCGGCGACGGGGGGCGTGGGCGGTCGGGGTTCGGCGGGCATAGGCGAACACGCATCGCTGCCGTGTCGGTATCAGCTTAACGCAGCATGATGACCCGTGGGCCGACGCGCGCGGCGACACGATCGCAACCAGGTGTTGCACCTAAAATCGCCGGTCCGCCCCACGCTACCCGAGAGCCCGCGACCCATGGCCACGATTCTTCAGCATCTGCCGGCCGGCCAGAAGGTCGGCATCGCGTTCTCCGGCGGGCTGGACACCAGCGCGGCGCTGCACTGGATGAAGCTCAAGGGTGCGATCCCCTACGCCTACACCGCCAATCTCGGCCAGCCCGACGAGGCCGACTACGACGAGATCCCGCGCAAGGCGATGCTCTATGGCGCGCAGGCCGCGCGCCTGATCGACTGCCGTTCACAACTCGCCGCCGAGGGCATCGCGGCGCTGCAGAGCGGCGCGTTCCACATCTCGACCGGCGGCCTCACCTACTTCAACACCACGCCGCTCGGCCGGGCCGTCACCGGCACGATGCTGGTCGCGGCGATGAAGGACGACTCGGTCAACATCTGGGGCGACGGCAGCACCTACAAGGGCAACGACATCGAGCGCTTCTACCGCTACGGCCTGCTCGCCAACCCGAAGCTGCGTATCTACAAACCCTGGCTCGACCAGCAGTTCATCGACGAGCTCGGCGGCCGCAAGGAGATGTCGGAGTACCTGATCGCGAACGGCTTCGACTACAAGATGAGCGTCGAAAAGGCCTACTCGACCGACTCCAACATCCTGGGCGCGACCCACGAGGCCAAGGACCTGGAGTTCCTGAACCAGGGCTTGCACATCGTCCAGCCCATCATGGGCGTGGCGTTCTGGCGCGACGACGTGGCCGTCAAACCCGAGATCGTCTCGGTGCGCTTCGAAGAGGGCCAGCCGGTGGCGCTGAACGGCCAGACCTTCCCCGACCTGCTCACGCTCTTCACCGAGGCCAACGCGGTGGGCGGCCGCCACGGCCTGGGCATGAGCGACCAGATCGAGAACCGCATCATCGAAGCCAAGAGCCGCGGCATCTACGAGGCCCCGGGCATGGCGCTGCTGCACATCGCCTACGAGCGCCTCGTGACCGGCATCCACAACGAAGACACGATCGAGCAGTACCGCGAGAGCGGCCGACGCCTCGGCCGGCTGCTGTACCAGGGCCGCTGGTTCGACCCGCAGGCGATCATGCTGCGCGAGACCGCCGAGCGGTGGGTCGCGCGCGCGGTCACCGGCGAGGTCACGATCGAGCTGCGGCGGGGCAACGACTACTCGATCCTCGAC
>DATMIN010000208.1:0-10923 GCA_035554275.1 Burkholderiaceae bacterium | reverse complement strand
CGTCAGAAGACCGATCCGACCAGTGATCAGGTCATCATTCTGAAAATGCGTTAGCGGCGAAGAGTGGCAAGTCTCCCGCTCATTGGCGGGAGACGCCATGTCCTGTGCCACCGCCCTGTGCATTGCTGCGCCGGGACGAAGACAACAGCAATCTCGCCGCGCCGACCGTCGCACACTCGCTGGCCGTGAAGGCCGAACTCAGGTCCCTGCGATCGGTGGCGGCGTAGAGGTACTGCTGACCGCAGGCTGAGGACTTGCACCATGCGCTGGGACACGACCCATTGATGAGGCACGTCCGCACGGTCGTCGAGCAATTGCTCACCTTCGCGAGCGGCTGCCCGCGATGGTCGCCAATAGTAGATCCGTTCAGACAGCCGGCAAGCCTTACGGATTAGTGCAGACAAAACTCGCAGCCAAGTTCACGTCTCCCGAGATGTACTTCGGGTACTCGGGGTACGAACAGATCGGGCGTGATCTGCCGCCGTTTGCCGCGACAACACCCGAGGGGGGCGGGACATTCTTCTCCACCCAGTCAGTCAAGAGCGTGAGTTGATCCACCTGCCCTGCGGAGGGAAGTGCGGACACAGGAATGGTGTTGCCGTCCCCATCAACGGCGTAGTTGTCGCCGCCTGTCGAATGCCCGCCTTGCGGCACCACATAGAAACGCGCAAATGCATCCACGACGTTCCGGCTCATCTTGTTGATCACCGATTGAAAGAAGTTCAACTGCTCGCCAGGTGCCGCCGTCGTGTCGTTAGCCCCAATTGTCATGATCCACTTGCCGCCCTTCTTGTAGAAGGCGCTGAGGTCAGGGTTCGTCGAATCGAGCCACTCGGACAACTCGCGTCGACGTGCATCGAGGGCGCCTCCCTCTATGTATCTCGTGAGAGGATTTGCAGAAAGGTCCTGCATCAAGGCGCCGAGAACAAAGGGCGCCCCCTGCCCTCCGTTGTAGAGGTTCGGCCCCGGGTTCTCTTGGCCGATGTACCGCGACGACGCCAGCAGACTCGCGACTCCAGGACCCGGCAGATATTGACCAAACGCTTCCACACCGTTGGACATCGGCGTCGTATAGCGGTACGGCTTGAGAAAGAAATTGAGCGTTTCGACTTGACCGTCGGTGAGACAGGCGGTTGCCGTCGCGTTTGCCGGATCGTTGTCGATCCCGCCCACACAGCGCTTAGCAAGCCAAGGGTCGCGGCCGGGCGCACCGCGGGTGACGTCAAAGATGTCCCTGCAACCGACATAGTTCGAGATCACGCCATCTGCAAGTCCATCGAGCTTGTCGCATTGGCGGATGATCTCGGTGACGATCGCCACACCCTTCACCCGCGGAACATATCGAGAGAAGGCGTTCTGCTGGATCAGGTTCAGTGGCGGTGACAGAAAGAGCGTGCCGAAGCCGACGATGGCCACGTTTGAGCTGATGCCATCGAAGTCATCAGGGTATCGCTGTGCGACGGTGACCGCTTCGCGTCCGCCTTGCGACGATCCCGTGTAGTACTTGAAACGCGGTTTTTCCCCGTACATGCGGTTGATGACGATCATCGCTACGTCGTAAGTCTTCTTCATCGCCATGTAGCCCAGATTCCTCACTGCTTCGTCGCTGAGCGCCCAGGCGTTGCCATCCGAGGTCAGGTGTCCCGAGTCGCTTCCATAGGTAGCAAATCCTAGCGAGAGCGGCGGCGTCAGGATCCCGCTTGTCGCGCCCACTGCGGTCAGCACAGGTATCGAGCCGTTGTTCCCGCCGCCGCCCAATTGATCTGAACGGTGATTCCAAGAAGCAGGCAATGCGATCCCCACGTTGATGTCTTTCGCGCTGGGGTTCACGGGGGAGATTGCGGCGTCGACGCGACAGTAGCCCGGAACGGTCGCCGTTGCGGCGAACCACGTCGCAGCCACTACCCGCGCGCCGTTTGTCGGCATTCCGATCGAGGAGGCGGGGACGGCACCGCCCACCTTGGCCAGGGTGCAGTCAGAAGCGGAAATGACGGCGTTGGCCCCCAGTGGGGGCAGCGTCGAGTTCGCGTTTGCGACATCGAGAGATGCCGGGGCTTCGTCGCTGCCGCCACAGGCCATCAACGCAAGAGGGAGTAGCGGCAATGCGCAAAGCGCGCGTACGAATCTGAACTTGTTCAACTTTGTCTCCTAGGACGCCAATGACTGCAACACATCAAGTCGCGAGGTTGCGAGCGCGTTCTTTAGATTTCGATGCTTGGGTCGGATGAGATGACTGGTGGTGACTACACCTCCGTGTTGACTGACCGAGTTCCTCCCGGATGGGGTCTCCGATGGGATTCAGACAGCCTCGCCTGGCCGCCTTGCGGTCCGACGACGGCCACTCACGGCCGGTGTCACAGGTCGAGCACCAGCCTTGCGGTCTTCGAGCGCGAGCAGCACGGCAGAAACTGGTCGTTCGCCGCCTGCTCGTCGGGCGACAGGTAGAGGTCGCGGTGGTCGGCCTCGCCTTCGAGCACGCGCGTCAGGCACGTGCCGCAGACGCCCTGTTCGCAGGAGGTGGAGACCTCGACGCCGTGCGCGGCGAGCGCCGCGACGACGGTCTGGCTCGCCGCCACCGGGACGACCCGGCCCGAACGCGCCAGCTGCACCTCGAAGCCACCGTCGTCGCTGCGCTGCGCCGGGGCGGCGCCGAACGATTCCCAGTGCAGTTGTGCCTCGGGCCAGCCCGCGCTCCTGGCTGACGCCAGCACCGCCTCCATGAACCCCTGAGGGCCGCAGGTGTAGACGTGCGTCCCCGGCCGCAGCGTCCCCAGGAGCACGCCGAGGTGCAGACGCTGCTCGGGCACGCCGTCGTCGACGTGGAGGTGCACGCGAGCGGCGTAGGGCGACGCGGCGATGCGTTCGCGAAAGGGCATGCGTTCGCGCGTGCGGGCGCAGCAGTGCAGCTCGAAATTGCGACCGAGGACCGACAGCTGCTCGGCCATGCTGAGCAGTGGCGTGATGCCGATGCCGCCGGCCAGCAAGAGCGAATGCGCCGCCGCTTCGTCGAGCGGAAAGCGGTTCCTGGGCGCCGAGACCGTGAGCAGGTCGCCGACGCTCACCGCTTCGTGCATCGCACGCGAGCCGCCGCGGCCGGAGACCTCCTTCAGGACCGCGATCTGGTAGCGTGCCGCGCCGTCCGGCGCATTGCACAGCGAGTACTGCCGGGTGATGCCACCGGGCAGCATCACGTCGACGTGTGCGCCGGCGTGGAACGGTGGGAGGGGCGAGCTGTCGTCGCTCGCCAGCTCGAACAGGGCGATGTCCTGCGCGATCGCATGCTTGCCGGCCACACGCACCCGCAGCGTCTGAACGTGGTTGCTCATTAGATTCGAACTTGGGCTGCCGCCATGCCGCCGCTCACTTCGCCGCGCTGCGCCATTGGCTGTTCTGAACGGACAGCAGGAATCGCGCGCGGTGGTCAAAGCCGAAATGGTCGGTGGCGGAATAGCGCAGCACGCCCTGCGGCACGACGACCTCGCCCATGGTCTCGAGCGCGTCCTTCAGCGCGAGGCGGAACTCCGGCGTACCCGGCTTGGCACGCTTGAGCGCGAGCGGCACGGCCTTGTCGAGCAGTAGCTTGGCGCCCCACACGTTGGCCGCGAACTGGTTGTAGGTGCCGGAGCCGAAGCGCGACTCGTACTGGGCGATGAAGTCCAGCGCGACCTTCTTCGACGGGTGACCGTCGGGCAGCTGGTCCGGTGCCACTGCCGGGCCGGAGAAACCGAACGTGCCTTCGACGTCCTTACCGCCCATGCGGATCAGCTCCGCCGCGACCGCACTGTAGGTCTGGAAGATTCGCCCCTTGTACCCGCGTTCCAGCAGCGCCTTCTGCGGCATCAAGGCGCCGCTGCCCGACGCAACGACGACCACGGCATCGGCTTGGCTGGCCACCACCTTGAGGGCCTGCGCCGTGACGCTGCTGTCGGTGCGAGCGAAACGCTCGGCGGCGACGATCTTGATGCCCGCCGGCGCGGCGTACCGCGTCAACTCGCGCAGCCAGCTCTCACCATAGGAGTCGGTATAGCCGAGAAAGCCCAGCGTCTTCGCGCCGCTGGCCTTGAGCTCGGCAATCGTGCCCTCCGCCATCAGCGCGATGCCCTGCGGCAGGCGGAAGGTGAACGCATCTCGACCCGGCGGCAGCTCGATCGGTGCCGAGGCGAGCTGCACCGTACCGGTCTCCTGTGCCACCTCGGCGATGGCGAGCGCCGGCGGGCTCGCGGTGGAGCCGATGATCACATCGACCTTCTCCTCCGCAATCAGCCGGCGCGCGTTGCGGGCGGCCGCGACGGAATCCGTGGCGTCGTCGAGCACGATTACGCGCACCTTCTCGCCGGCGATCTGCTCGGGAAACATCTGCATCGCATTGCGCGGCGCCGCGCCCAGCGCGGCGGCCGGGCCAGTGAGCGTGAAACTTGCGCCGATCACGATCTCGGCGTGTACATGCGTTGCCGCGACCAGCGCTGCCATGGCTAGCGCCAGGCGCTGCAAGCTCTTGTGGGTCATGGTGTCGTCTCCGTTCTGTTGTGGGTTCAGGCAGGGGCGTCCTGTTCGGCCTGCACGCGCTGCGCGACCAGCCGTCGGAACTGGATGAGGGCCTGGTCGGCGACGATGACCTGCATCTCGCGTGGCGACGCCGAGGCCAGTACGCGCTGTTGCGCTTCGATCACCCGGCGGTCCTCTTCAAACGCCGTGCACAGGCTCTGGTAGATGGATTCGGTGATCGTCGCGTCGTCCTGCCGGAAGGCGTGTGCCTGCATGAAGAAGTAGTGCGTCGTCGTCTCGGTCTCGGGGGTCAGCGCCTGACAGCTCTCGAACTGCAGGGCGCCGGCCGTGTCGTCCTCGGCTTGCCCGGCCGGCTTGACCCGCGCGTGCAGCAGCAGGATGCCCGGCAGCAGGAACTCATAGGCGAAGCGCCGGTCCACCGGCCCGCTGAAGTTGCCCAAGCGCTGGTGGTAGGGGGCCGGCACCGTGTTGTCGACGTGCCGCGTCACCGCCAGGCCGTTGGCAATCCGCTCGACCGTGGGTCGAACCTCGGCGATGTTCGGGGAGCCGCCCAGCGTGCGCTCGTGCACGTACGACAGGTGCGAGAAGTCGAGCAGGTTGTCGCAGATGAGCAGGTAGTCGGCCTCGTAGCGCATGTACCCGGGCCGGTAGCGCCACTGCGGGTGCTTGAGCGGCGGCGCCGAAGGGATGGCGGAAACGTCGGCACGCGCCGGGTCGCCCATCCACACCCAGACCCAGCGGCCTTGTTCGACGACGGGATAGCTGCGCGCGCACATCTTCGACGGGATTTGCGGCTGCCCGGGGATCTCCGCGCAACGCCCGTCGGGCTCGAAGCGCAGGCCGTGGTACATGCAGCGGATCGCGTCACCCTCGCGCCGGCCCATCGACAGCGGTGCCTGACGGTGCGGGCAACGGTCCTCGAGCGCCACGGGCTGCCCGTCTCCGCGGCGGTACACGACCAGCGCCTCACTGAGGATGGTGCGCGCCAGGAGCGTGTCACCCAGCAACTCGTGGTCCCACGCGACGACATACCAGCAGTTCTTCAGCCACATCGGCCCGTCTCCATCTCATGTTGTGCGGTCACTCTAGGGATCGGCCCGATCTACAGCAAGACGATGCGAAGGACAATGACTATCTGTGGAAACGATAGAGACTGGTTTCGACCTCAACCTGCTGCGCGTGCTGGTCGCGCTGGAGCGCACGCGCCACGTCTCGCGAGCCGCGGAGCTACTGGGGATGAGTCAGTCGGGCTTCAGCACCGCGCTGGCCAGGCTGCGCCGTCAGTGCGGCGACCTGTTGTTCGTACGCGCGGCCGGCGGCATGGCTCCCACGCCGCGCGCCGAGCGCATGGTGGGCACCGCCCATGCGGTGCTCGCGCAAGTGAGCGAAGGGGTCTTCGGCGAGCCGGAGTTCCGTCCGGCCGACAGCCGAACCGAGATTCGGCTCGCGATGGCGGACGTGGCCGAAATCGTCTTCTTGCCGCGCCTGCTGGGCCGCCTGCAGGAGGTGGCACCGCACGTGACGCTCACCAGCGCCAGCTATTCAACGGACGCGTTGCGCGCCGGCATGGCGGACGGCAGCATCGACCTCGCCTTGGGCTACTTCCCCGACCTCGACGGCGAGGCGCTCTTTCGCCAGCGCTTCTACACGCACACGTTCGCCTGCATGGTGCGTCGCGGGCATCCGCTCGCGGCGGCGCGCCGAGGCCAACTGACCATCCAGGACTACCTGAAGCACGGCCACGCCGCCGTGGCGTCGCCTGCCCGGAGCAACAGCTTGCTCGAGCAGGTGCTCGAACGCCGCGGACTGCGCCGTCGAGTGGTCATGCGCACGCCCCATTACCTGGGGCTGCCGGCCATCATCGAGAGCACCGAGCTGGTCGCGATCCTGCCCCTTGCGGCCGGTGCCCGGTTCGCCCAAATGGGTTCCGTCCAACTGCTGCCCCTGCCGTTCGAGCCTCCCAGCTTCGGCGTCCAGCAGCACTGGCACCAAAGGGTCCAGCATGATTCGCGACACCGCTGGCTGCGCGCGACGATGGCGGACCTCTTCAACGAGGCAACCGATGAATGGCGCGACGTCGAGTCTGCGCTCTATGGCAAAGACTATCGGGGACGGCAGAGGCGTCGAAAGGCAACGCGGTCGTCCGGGTAGTGCCGGTGAAACGCACAAGACATGCTCTCGCGCGAACGGACCGCATCAAGGGCTCGAGTCTCTCACGATCACGAACGCCGAATCTGGGCTTCACCCGGCGTGTTTGAATTCGTCGCCGCCCCGGCGCGCAACTGTATCGCCGGAGCGTAGCGTCTGCGTCAGCCCGCGCGCGAATCCGCGCAGCAGTGCGTCGCCTACGTCGTGTCCGAACCGGGCGTTGATCTGCTTGAACCGGTCCGACGAGCGCTACCGATTCAACAACCTCCTGGCCTATGAGCGCGGCTTCGGCACACTACATTCCGCAGTGTGCGACTGACGGCAGCACGGTGCTGCGATTTCACGCGGTGGTGAACGACGTCACGCGCCAGAAGACCACCTGGCCCTGCGATTCTTCGCGCCACGCCCAACAACATCGATGCAGCCGAGTCATGACGCAGCGGGGGCTGCGAACGGCGCGTTCGGGCGGCCCATCGTAATACCCGCGTCAGCGACCGGTCGTGCCCGGCGCGCGAGGACCTCGATGAAAGCCGCCGTCGCCGGCGCCAGCGGCCGGCGCGGGTGCGTCACGCAGACCACTTTCCGCACCAGGCTCGGCGATACGATGCTGTGCGCGACGACCCGCCCGGCCTCGATCGAGCGCATCACGGCGATGCGCGGCAGCACGGTGGCGAAGTCGCTGTGTTCGACGAGGCCGAGGATCGCGGCGATCGAGTCCACCTCGGCCGCGGCCGACAGGTCCACGTTTTCGCCTTGCGCAAAGCTCTCGAGGATGCCGCGCAGGCCATGCTGGCGCGTCGGCAGCGCCAGCTTGAGCTGCCCCACCTCGGCGAAGCGGATCGTGCCGTCGAGCGCGCCGTGTTTGGGCCCGGTGACGAGCACCAGTTCCTCGTCCACGATCGGCTCCATCGTCAGCGCGAGCGGCCGGCGCGGCTTGTTGATCAGCGCGGCGTCGAGTTGGTCGACCGAGACCGCATCGCTCAAGCCCTGGCTGTAGCCGTCGGTGATGGTGAGGTGCACGCGCGGATGTGCATTGGCGAACTCGATCATCGCATCGGGCACGATGCTCTGCGCGATGGTCGCGATGACGCCCACGCGCACCTGGCCCGAGAGTTCGCCGTCGACGTGCATGGCCCGCTCGCGCGCCCGGGCGAAGTCGCCCACCACCGGCAGGAACAGCCGGTAGAGGTCGCGTCCGCGCGGCGTGGGCCGCATGCCCTGAGGGCTGCGCACGAAAAGCAGTTCGCCCACCTCGTCTTCCAACTTCGCGATCTGCATGCTCAGCGCCGGTTGCACGATGTTCAGCCGCCGGGCCGCGCGGGTCACGGAGCCCTCTTCGTAGAGGCAGACGAAGTATTGAAGCTGGCGGAATTCCATGATCAGTTCAGATGAAGACAAACATCACATCATATTGCTTGACCTGATATGCCTGCGTTCCTAGACTGCCTCCGAGAAGACGTGCCATACCGGCGCGCTCACCAGGAGACAGCCGTTGACGAACGCCGCGCATGCCCGCGCCGATGAGCCTGCCTTGCTCTACGAGGACCTGCGTATCGATGACCTGCGCGCCTGGGCGATCTCGTTTCCGGTGCCGCCGGAGCACAGCGTGCGCCTCGGCGTGGGCCGGTCCCGCAAGCGCGACGCGGTGGTCGTGAAGGTGACGACCCGCGCCGGCGTGGTGGGCTGGGGCGAGGCCCATCACGGCCAGGCGCACACGAGCGTCGCGCACTTCGTGCAGCACGCGATTGCGCCGGCCGTGATCGGCCAGGACGCGGGCGACGTGGTCGGGCTGTGGCAGCGCCTCTACCAGCGCCAGCTGGCTGCGCAGGGGCTCGGTGCCGCCGCCGCGATCGCGATCAGCGGCGTGGACATGGCCCTGTGGGACATCCGCGCCCGTGCCGCCGGCTGGCCGCTGTGGCGGCTGCTGGGCGGCGGCCGCCGGCGCCTGCCCGCCTATGCCGGCGGCGTGGCGCTCGGCTGGCAGGAGCCGGCCGAGATGGCCGAGGAAGCGCGGCGCCACGTGGCGAGCGGCTACCGCGCCGTCAAATTGCGCATCGGCGATGCGGTCGAGCGCGACCTGGCGCGCGTGCGCGCCGTGCGCGAAGCGGTCGGCAGCGAGGTCGCCATCCTCTGCGACGCCAACTCCGCCTACGACCTGGAAGCCGCCCGCCGCGTGATCCCGGCGCTCGACGAACTCGCCGTCGGCTGGCTGGAAGAGCCCTTCTCCGCCCACGACTACCGCCGCTACGAGCTGGCGCGCACCTTCGGCCGGCTGCCCTTCGCCGCCGGCGAGAACCACTACACGCGCTACGACTTCAACCGCTTGATCGACGACCGCGTGGTCGAGATCCTGCAGCCCGACTGCTCGAAGACCGGCGGCATCACCGAGACGCTGCGCATCGCGGCCCAGGCCTCCGCGCACAAGCTGGTCGTGCATCCGCACTGCTCGATGACGGGCATCAACCACGCGGCGACGCTGCACGTGCTGGCGGCGATCGACAACGCCGGCTATTTCGAGGCCGATGTGTCGCGCGGCAACCTGTTCCGCGACGCGCTGGTGGCGCCGCCGTTCGTGATCGGCGACGACGGCTGCGTCGCGCCTCCCGAGGGGCCCGGCCTCGGCGTCGAGGTCGACGAGACGTTCATCGCCGAGCACCCGGCCATCGAAGGACCCGCTTATGCATGACCCGATCGACCACCGCGCCGCGGCCGAGCGCGCCGCCGCGCTTGGGCCCGACCCGACCCGCCGCCTCGGGCTGGCCGCCGTGGGTCTGGCCGCCGCCGCTGCGGCGGGGGCCGGCGCCTTCATGCTGCCGGCAACCGCACAGGCCGAAGAGGCCTCGAACTACCCCTCGCGCAGCATCCGCATCGTCGTGCCCTACCCGCCTGGTGGCTTCAACGACACGCTCGGTCGCATCGTCGCGAAGAAGCTCGGCGACGCGTGGAAGCAGCCCGTCATCGTCGACAACAAGCCCGGCGCGGGCACGATGATCGGCACCAAGGACGTGGCACTGGCGCCCGCCGACGGCTACACGCTGCTGGTGATCCAGTTCCCGTTCGCGGCCAACCCGTGGCTCTACAAGTCGATGCCCTACGACAGCGCCAAGGCGTTCGCCCCGGTGCTGCTTGCCGGCCGCTCGCCGATGCTGCTGGCCGCGCACGCAGCCTCGCCGGCGAAGAGCGCGGCCGACGTCATCGCCGCGGCAAAGGCCAGACCCGGCGAGCTGAACTACGGCTCTTCCGGCTCGGGCTCGTCCAACCATCTCGCGATGGCCCTGTTCGAAAGCCTCACGGGCACGCGCCTCAACCAGGTCCCGTACAAGGGCAGCACACCGCTGCTGACCGACCTCGCAGGCGGCCAGGTCGAGTTCGCCTTCGACGCGCTGCCGCACGTGCTGCCCTTCATCCACACCGGCAAGGTGAAGGCGCTGGCGGTCGGCAGCCCGCAGCGCACGCCACTGATGCCCGAGGTGCCGACGATGGCCGAGGCCGGTATCCAGGGCTACGAGGTCTCGTCCTGGCACGGCTTCGTCGTTGCGGCGGGCACGCCGGCGCCCATCGTCGCCAAGCTCAACGCTCAGCTCAACGCGGTGCTGGCGATGCCGGACGTGCGCGAGCTGTTCCGCCAGCAGGGCGTGACGCCCGACGGGGGCACGCCGGCCCAGTTCCAGACCTTCATCGACGGGCAGATGGCGCTGTGGAAGCGCGTCGTGCAGCAGGCCCATATCACGCTGGATTGACCACCTGATGAGCAACGCCACCTTCGAGGCCCTGAACCTGATCGACGGACGTTGGCAGCCGGCGCTCGCAGGCGCATGGGGCGAGCGCGCGAACCCGGCCGACGGCCGCTACCTCGGTCGGCACGCCGCCGGCGGGCGTGCCGATGCGCAGGCCGCGATCGACGCCGCGCGGCGCGCCTTCGAGCGCATCGACTGGGCCCAGGACGCGCGGCGCCGCCAGATGGTCATGCTGCGCTGGGCCGATCGCCTGGAGGCGCGGGCCGAGGAACTGGCCCGCCTGCTGACGCTGGAAAACGGCAAGGTGCTGGCGCAGGCGCGCGGCGAGATGGCCGGCGCCATCTCCGAGATCCGCTACTACGCGGGCCTCGCCCGCTACCTGCCCGGCCATGTGTTCGAGGTCGAGCCGGGCTGCTTTTCGACGCTGCTGAAGGAGCCGGCCGGCGTGGCCGGCATCATCGTGCCGTGGAACGCGCCGGTGGTGCTGCTGATCCGCTCGCTGACCCCGGCGCTGGCCGCCGGCTGCACCGCC
>DATMIN010000207.1:0-5962 GCA_035554275.1 Burkholderiaceae bacterium | reverse complement strand
CGCGGTGGCCGGCGCGGCCCGGTCGAACGCGCGCGGCGCGACCTCGGCGACGCGCTCGCGCTCGCGGAACACCGCGACGCCGATCACGCCGACGTTGTCGGGCCGGCCGGTGCGCGCCGCGTACGAATCGGGCAGCGCGGTGAAGTAGAACGCCGCGGCCTCGCTCATGCTCTTGCGCCAGCCGGTGATCTCGGCGCGCTGGTACGGGCCGAGCACGTAGCCGCCCTGCCCCGTGGCCGCGGTCTCGCCGCTGATCGCGTTGACGCCGTCGACCGCCAGCACCACCAGCACCCGGCCGCCCGAGCGGTTGGCGAGCCGCACCGCATAGCGGCTGCCCGGCCGCCCGGCGATCCAGCGCGCGCCGCGGGCGCGGTAGACCGGCAGCACCTCGTCGCGGCCGCGGTCGACGATCTCGACCTCGACCAGGCTGCCGGCGGCGACGGCCGGGGTGCTGCAGGCCACGGCGCCGGCGGCGGACGCGGCGGCGAGGGCGACGACGAAGAGGCGGCGGGTCGGGTGCATGGAACGCTCCTGTGCGGTGGGTGACAGGGCGTTGAACGGCGCAGCGCGCGCCGCGGGGTGAAGGCGCGCAAAAACAATATCAGGGTGCGAACATCGCCTGCAGCCCGGCGAGCGCGGCGGCCAGGGTCTCGGGCTTGACCGCGCCGAGCCGCTTCACGAGCCGCTGCCGGTCCAACGTGCGCAGCTGGTCGAGCAGGATCAGCCCGCGCTTGCGCTGGAACGTCACGTCGATCCGAAACGGCGCCGGGCGACTCCCCGTCGTCATCGGTGCCACGACGACGGTGCGCAGATATTCGTTCATCTCGGGCGGCGACACGACGACGCAAGGCCGCGTCTTCTGGATTTCGCTGCCGAGCGTCGGGTCGAGCGCGGCCAGCCAGATGTCGCCGCGCCGAACCGGTCGCGTCGCACTCACCAGCGCAAGGCCGCGTCGCCCTCGTTGGCGAACGCGGGCCAGGCCGGCGCCCCGTCGGCATCGCCGGCGATCATTCGGCTGGCCTCGGCCCAGCCTTCGCGCGGCCGGCCCTTCACCGGGCGAAGCACGATCGCGCCGTTCTCGACCTTCATCTCGGCCGCGCTGGTCAGGCCGACCTGGGCGAGCAACGGCTTGGGGATGATCACGCCCAGCGAGTTGCCGAGCTTGCGAAGGGCGGTGACGGTCACGACAGCTTCTCCACGAATCGATGACACGTTGTTATAACATGGCGGTCGGCGCTGCGCCGGCGCGGGTGGCCGGCGCTACATCGTCTCGGCGAACAGCTCGCGGCCGATCAGCATGCGGCGGATCTCGCTGGTGCCGGCGCCGATCTCGTACAGCTTCGCGTCGCGCCACAGGCGCCCGAGCGGGTACTCGTTGATGTAGCCGTTGCCGCCGAACAGCTGGATGCCCTCGCCGGCCATCCACGTCGCCTTCTCGGCGGTCCACAGGATCACGCTCGCGCAATCCTTGCGGACCTGGCGCACGTGCTCGGCGCCGAGGCTGTCGAGGTTCTTCGCGACGGTGTACGCGAACGCGCGGCCGGCCTGCAGCACGGTGTACATGTCGGCCAGCTTGCCCTGCACGAGCTGGAACTCGCCGATGCTCTGGCCGAACTGCTTGCGGTCGTGCACGTAGGGCACGACGTTGTCCATCACCGCCTGCATGATGCCGAGCGGCCCACCGCTGAGCACCGCGCGCTCGTAGTCGAGGCCGCTCATCAGCACCTTCGCGCCGCCGTTCAGCGCGCCGAGCACGTTGGCGGCCGGCACCTCGACGTTGTGGAACACCAGCTCGCCGGTGTGGCTGCCGCGCATGCCGAGCTTGTCGAGCTTTTGCGCGATGGAAAAACCCTTCATGCCCTTCTCGATCAGGAACGCGGTGACGCCGCGCGCGCCGAGCTCGGGCTCGGTCTTCGCGTAGACGACGAGCGTGTCGGCATCGGGCCCGTTGGTGATCCACATCTTGGTGCCGTTGAGCACGTAGACGCCGCCACGCTCCGCGGCCTTCAGCTTCATCGAGATCACGTCGGAGCCGGCGCCCGGCTCGCTCATCGCGAGCGCACCGACGTGCTCGCCGCTGATCAGCTTCGGCAAATACTTCGCGCGCTGCGCGTCGGTGCCGTTGCGCTTGATCTGGTTCACGCACAGGTTGCTGTGCGCACCGTACGAGAGCCCGACCGAGGCCGAGGCGCGCGAGATCTCCTCCATCGCGACCATGTGCGCGAGGTAGCCCATGCCGGCACCGCCGTATTCCTCGCCGACGGTGATGCCGAGCACGCCGAGCTCGCCCATCTTGCGCCACAGGTCCATCGGGAACTGGTCGGAGCGGTCGATCTCGGCGGCGCGCGGCGCGATCTGGCCGCTCGCGAAATCGCGCACCGCGTCGCGCAGCGCGTCGACGTCGTCGCCGAGCTGGAAGTCGAGGCCGGGCAGGTCGTTCATGGCGTGTCTCCTCGCGCTTTTGGCGCTCCTTCAGTGCCGGACGTCATCGCGCCCGGTCACGGTCATGATGGTCGCGGTCATCGTCGCGATCAGCTTGCGCGCGACCTCCTCGAGCGTGGCGTTGACGCGCCGGCGGGCGAACGAGTCGCGGCTGCGCTGCTCGTAGAGGGGGTCGCGAGGCGGCATCACGCCGCGCTCCTTCGTGCGCCGGCGGCCAGCAGGCGCTTCGCCTCCCTCTCGTGCGAACGCACCTCGTCGAGCGTGGCGTGCAGGTCGTCCATCTGCTGCTCGAGCTGGGCGCGGTGCGTGCCGAGCACGAGCAGGAACTTCTTCAGCTGCGGCAGCGTGTCGCGCGGCGACTCGTACATGTCGACCAGCTCCTTCACCTCGGCCAGCGTCAGGCCGAGGCGCTTGCCGCGCAGCGTGAGCTTCAGGCGCGTGCGGTCGCGCTGGGTGTAGACGCGGTTGCGCCCGCGACGCTGCGGCGTGAGCAGGCCGCAGTCCTCGTAGAAGCGGATCGCACGGGTGGTGAGGTCAAACTCGTTGGCGAGCTCGCCGATCGTGAAGGTCGAAGACATCTGGGTGACAGCGCTGCCGGGGCAAACGCCCTACACTGGGTCGAATTGACGCATACGTCAAGTGCGCCAGTGTAGTTTGGAGAACCACCCGATGGCCATGAACGCACTCGAACAACAGCTCGCCTACCCGTTCGGCGACACGCTGCCGGCGCTGGGCACGACGCTCGAGGTCGCCCCCGGCGTGCGCTGGCTGCGCATGCTGCTGCCGTTCCAGCTCGACCACATCAACCTGTGGCTGTTGCGCGACCGCCTCGACGGCCGCGACGGCTGGAGCATCGTCGATTGCGGCATCACCAACGACGCGACCCGCGCCGCCTGGGAGCAGATCTTCGCCAACGAGCTGCAGGGCCTGCCGGTGCTGCGCGTGATCGTCACCCACATGCACCCCGACCACATGGGCCTGGCGCACTGGCTGACCGAGAAGTGGGGCGTGCGGCTGTGGGTCAGCGCGACCGACTACAGCGTCGCGCGCATGGCCAGCGGTGGCCTCGCGACGATCGGTGGCGAAGCCACCGCGCGCTTCATGGCCAGCCACGGCCTGACCGACGCCGAATCGCAGGCCAAGATCAAGGCCCGCAGCAACTACTACGCGAGCATGGTGCCGGCGCTGCCGCCGAGTTATCGCCGAATGATGGACGGCGACGTGATCGCGATCGGCGGCCAAGACTGGCGCTGCCACGCCGGCTACGGCCACGCGCCGGAACACATCTCGCTGCACTGCGAACAGCTCGGGATTCTCATCAGCGGCGACATGGTGCTGCCGCGCATCTCGACCAACGTCAGCGTGCACGAGGGCGAGCCCGAGGCGAACCCGCTGATGCTGTACCTCGCATCGATCAAGCGCATGAAGGCGCTGCCCGAGGACACGCTGGTGCTGCCCTCGCACGGCCGGCCGTTCCGCGGCCTGCACACGCGCATCGACCAGCTCACCGCGCACCACGACGAGCGCTTCGCCGATGTGCTGAAGATGTGCGCCGAGGCGCCGCAGCACGCGGCGGCGCTGCTGCCGGTCCTGTTCCGCCGGCCGCTCGACCTGCATCAGACGACCTTCGCGATGGGCGAGTCGGTCGCGCACCTGCACGCGCTCTGGCTCGAGGGGCGCCTGGCACGGCAGCTCGGCGACGACGGCATCTTCCGTTTCACGACCGCGGCGTAGCGTCGCCGGCATCGCCGGCCGAGCGCCTCGCCCCGCCCCACTCACTTCACCAGCATCACGCGGCTGCCGAGCAGCTTGCCGCCGGCCTGGTCGAGCACGCGGATCGTCGACTGGCGCGGCTTGAAGCCCTCGGGCAGCGCGACGCGGCCGCGCACGACCGCGTGGCTGTCGACCGACACCGCGATCGGCTCGGTCGTGAAGCCCGCCGCCGTGCCGCGCGCCGACGCGCCCTCGACGACGAACTGCAGCACGCCGGTGAGCGCCCGCGGTGCGGCACGCTCGCGGCTGAGCACCAGCTGGTAGCCGAGCTCGCCGCCGCGCACCACGAAGCGCGCCGCGCGCACCTCGACGCGGCCGCTGCGCGGGTCGGACGGCAGCGCGTCGACGACCGCGGCGAGGTCGTCGCCGAGGCGGGCCGTCGTCGCGCGGTTGGTCGCGAGTTCGGCGCCGAGCCGGGCGCGCTCGGCGAGCGCAGCGTCGAGCTTCTTGGTCGCGTCGGCGAGCTCGCCGCCGAGCTGGCGGCGCTGCACGTCGGCGCGCTCGAAGTCGCTGCGCAGCGCGGCCGCCTCTTCCGCCGAGAGCCGCGGCGGCAGGTAGTGCCACTGCACGAACAACACGCCCGCGGCGCCGGCCAGCGCGCCGACGAGCAGCAGCACGAGCCAGCGCGGCACGCGCGCGCCCCGGCGGCGGCCGTAGGGCTGGAACAGGACAGGCTTGGATCTTCCGAACATCGACAGGGTCGTCACAAGGTCGTCACAAGGTCGTCATGGGGGCCCGCGAGGTTACCCCGAACCCGGCGCGCGTTGAAACACGACGCTTCACGGTCGCGAGCGGCCCGCGACCGCACGCCGTGCGCACACCTAGTCGAACACCGGCACGACGCCGTCCTTCAGCACCCCGCGGGCCTGCTCGTACTCGGGCAGCACCGAGCGCACCACCTCCCAGAAGCGCGGGCTGTGGTCCATCACGCGCAGGTGCGCGAGTTCGTGGGCGACGACGTAGTCGATGCTCGGCAGCGCGAAGTGGACGAGCCGCCAGTTCAGCCGGATCGAGCCGTCGGCGCTCGCGCTGCCCCAGCGCGTCTGCGCCGACGACAGCGACAGCCGCCGCACGCGCACGCCGAGCTGCGCCGCGAAGTGCGCGCAGCGCTCCTCGAACACGCGCCGCGCCTGGCGCTGCAGCCAGCTCTGCACCGCGTCGCGGATCTGCGCCGGCGCGGCCTGCGGCGGCAGGCCCAGGCGCAGCGTCAGGCGGCGCGCGCCGGGAGCGGCATCGCTCTCGTCGATGTCGAGCACCGCGCCGCGGCGCGTCAGGCCGGCGCGCGCGTCGAGCGCGAGCGTCACCGTCTCGCCGAGGAACGGCAGCGCGGCGCCGTCGCGCCACTCGATCGTCGCCGAGCGCAGGCGCTGCGCGCGCTCGCGCTGCTCGGCCAGCTTGCGCAGCACCCAGCGCGCCTTCTCGTGCAGCGCGGCCTCGATCTCGCGCACGCCGACCCAGCGCGGCGCGCTGACGCTCAAGCCCTCGGTGCCGACGACGAAGCCGATGCTGCGCCGGCGCGAGCGCTTCAGCGCGTAGCCGACGAGCTGGCCGTCGAGGCGGAGCTCGCGGTTCGCCTCGGGATGGCGCAGCGGCTCGGGTTCGGGGGGCGTGGTCGCCGGCGCAGGCTCGCTCACCGCGACGGCCGGTGCGGCGGTGTCGAACAGCGAGAGCTGGAGCGTGTCGAAGGCGGCAGCGCGCAATCCCATCGCGCGCGCCTCAGACGTCGGGCGCGACGGTCGCCGGCCCG
>DATMIN010000206.1:0-32776 GCA_035554275.1 Burkholderiaceae bacterium | reverse complement strand
ATCGGAGCCGACGTATCGGCGAATGAATACCGCCGAGTCAGGATGTTCGATCCGAAGCTTGATGGCTTCATCGGTGCTGAGGATCAGATTTCCACCATCGCGCGGCATGCTTCCCATGACCATCTTCGGCAACTCCGAAACTGGTTCCGGGATAGCGTCAACGAAAACCGTCTTTCCCGGAGAAAGATACGGTGACAGTGCATCAACCCGCTGAACCAAAGTGTCTTCGGAGAACAGGAGAGCCTGCTGCTCTCCTTGGTTGGAAATGCCCGCAACGACAACAGTAACGCCGGCATTGTTTGCAGCCAGGTTTGCCCATTTGAAGGGGCGAACTCCGAACTTCAGGGAGACGCCGTCGCGCAAGAGGTGCGGCCATAGCACACCGACATGGAGTCCTTCACAAATCGAGCTTGTCGCGACGAACGCGCTTGCGGCTACTGTGTGCTCCATGTACCGCTTGGCACAGATGAACCACCCAGCGACGTAGTCCAACGACTTCCACTTCTTGATGAAGTGGCCGCACAGTTCTTGTATGTCCCGCTTTTGGGCGTCCGCCTGCTTTCGACTTCCGAAGTAGGGAGGATTTCCGCAGATGTAAGTCTCCCCTCCTTCGTTGTCGAAGTCGATCTCCGCCTGGTCGAGTGGCGTCTCAAACAAGTCATAGGCCGCTACCTTCACTCCCTTGCCGGTCGGCGGGCAAATTGCGAGCCAGTCCAGTCGCAAGGCATTCCCGCAAACGATCCAGTTCTCTGCTGACAACGGCAAGAACTCCGCCAGCGCATCCTTTTGCCCGCGGTACAGCACATCACACTGAAATTCCGCGATGATCAGCGCCAGCCGCGCGATCTCCGCCGGAAAGTCGCGCAGTTCGATGCCGCGGAGGTTGGTCACAGGGATCTCGCTGCCCAGGGGTGCGTTTCGCCCCGCCGCCGATTGATCTCCGCCTCGATCTCGCGCATCTGCTTGTACGCAATGACCAGGAAGTTGCCGCTGCCACAGGCCGGATCGAAAACACGGATGCGCGCCATGCGCTTGCGCAGATTCAGCAGCTTGATCTTGTTGTCGCCCGCAGCTTCGAGCTGCGTGCGCAAGTCGTCCAGGAACAGCGGATTCAGAACCTTCAAGATGTTCGGCACGCTGGTGTAGTGCATACCCAGTTCACCGCGTTCCTCGTCGTCGGCGACGGCCTGGATCATGCTGCCGAAGATGTCCGGGTTGATCTGCTTCCAGTTCAGCGTGCCCGCGTGCAGCAGGTAGGTGCGGGCCATGCGGTTGAAGCGCGGCACGTCCGCGCTGCCGGAGAACAGCCCGCCATTCACGTAGGGGAACTGGTCGGCCCACGGGCGCAGGTTCGCCGCAGCGCGGTCGGCGATTTTCACATTCATCGCACGGAAAATTTCGGACAGCACCTCATGGGTGTTGCCGGCGTCGCGGTCGCCCATCTGCTCCACGGTGCGCGTGAACAAAGCTTCGCCGTTGAAGATGTCGGTGTCTTCGGCGAAGAAGCAGAAGATCAGGCGGGCCATGAAGTGGTTCATGTCCCCGCGGCGTTCGGACGTGGCCCAATCCGGATTCTCGCGCAGCAGCTCGACGTACAGCTTATTCAGGCGGCCGGTGGCGCGCACGTCGATGGGGTTGTCCTTGATCTCCTTGATCGTGGAGATGCCGGCCAGCGGCAGGAAGAAGCCGAAGTGGTCGGGGAAGTCTGGGTAGTCGCAGGCAATGGTTTCGCCCGCCGCGAGGTCTTCGGCCTCGAGCGTCTGGCCGTCCGTCGCGAGGATGAACTTGGCCTTGCCCTTTGCTGTGGCCGGGCTGCAGCGCAACGCCTGCAGCCCTGCGCGGGTCGCGCCCGACTGGCAGACGGCGATGTGGATGTTGTTGCGCTGGAGCACACCGCCGGGTACGTCGGAGGGGTTGTTGTTGCCGGCGCGGAGGCGCCTGAGCGTGGTGTCCTTGTTGCCGAAAGCGGCCAGGAAGGCGAAGGGGAACTCAGCGACATCAAAGGGCTGAAGCGCCAGGTCGGAGATGGCTTGTTCGATTTCTACGGCGTTCATGTGGGTGCGAGCGCTCCTCGGGCGCCGCCGCATGGTAGCAACCGCGATGCCGAGCCCGAGAAGCAGCGCCTGAGGCCTTGGTTCGCTCACACAGCACCTCCTCTGGCGACCGCAGGGCGAGGCTCACGCCTCGGCGGCGCGCAACTCAGCGATCGAAGCCACCCGCGCGCCGTTGACGAAGGCGATTCCGTCGCGTACCTCGATCAGCATCGCACCGAAGGCGTCGTGCCAGACGTAGCGCTGAACGCCCTCGCTGGCGAGGTCGAGGTTCGGTTGGTCGGTAGGCTGGGCGCCGAGCAGCACCTCGGGCAGCAGCGGCAGGTTCGGCGCGTTCATGGCAATCGTGGACCGTGGTGTTGGAATCGAGCGTGATACTGTACAAACATCCAGTATGATGCGCTACCGAAATCGATCCCCACCCGACGGCATCGGCTGCGGCTCAAGGTCTCGCTTTGGCGCGGACTCGGGCTGCTGCGCCATGCCGGAAGCAAAGGCCTCGATCGAGCGCGCAAGTTGCCGGTCTGCCTCGCTGCCGGTGGCGGAAAAAACGGCCGCAAGCTCTCGCCAGGTCTTTCGCGCCGCATCGCGGCTGGCCTTGCTCGCAGCGCCTCGCTTCCAGGTCGCGGGAGTCCTCAGCAGTCGGCCGTCCTCTCCTGCCTTGACCTGCCACAGCTCTGGATAGCGCCGCCCCACACCCCGCGTCGCCTGCCGCGTCGCTTCGGCCTCAACACCGTGGCCGCGCAACTTCTCGGCGAAGGTCTCTCGCCAGCGGTGCAGGTCGGCCTTGCGCGGGTTCAGGCGCTTGCCATGCTTGGACTCGGCCCGCACGCTGATGTGCACGTGCGGGTTGGCCTGATGGTCGTGCAGCACCATCACGTACTTGTGGTCTGCCAGCTCGATCTGTGCGAACTCCCGCGCCGCCCTCTGCACGATCAATGGGTCGGTCCCGCGCGGCATCGACAGCATGATGTTGAAGGCTTCGCGCCGGTCGCCGACATCGTCGATCAAGCTGCCGCCGAAGCGCCAGTCGTCGGCCAGCTCGGGCAGCGTGTCCTTGCCGCGCATGGTCTCGCCACGCTCGTCCTCGATGTCGAGCCGGCCGTTCTTGCCGATGTAGCGGAAGTGGGCGGCGATGGCCTTCATGCCGCGCCCGCCGCCAGTCACCTTGACCATCGCCTGCGGCGCACGCCGCACCACGGTCGCCTCGATCCGTTCACGGATCGCAGCGGCACGTTGTCGAGCCGCGCCGACTCCGAGCTTGGGTTGCGGCTTCGTCTTGACGACACGGTTGCCCGGGTAGAAGAGCCGGTCGCCCCATTGGATGAGGATGCCGTCGATGTTCGGTGCTTGAGACATGCGGTTCTCCAGGTGGTCAGGTGACGGGGTGCTTCGGTGCGTCAGCACGTTGGCTGCGCGGCCGCAAGTCAGCCAACACGCGAGAGGCCAGGGACAGGTGGTTGCGCACGTCGCCGGCGAGCGTATCGAGCCGCTCGCGGTATTCCTGTGCAGCCCGCACATTGCCTTGGCGCAGGAGCGATGTCAGGTGGTAGATGTCGCGGCTGAGGGTCGAGAGCTCGGCGCTGGACGCGATCAGGGCCGCGATGTGTGCGTCGCGGCTCGCACCACCGAGCAACGCGGGCACGCCCGCTACAAGGCCTGCCACAAAGGCGCCGGGAGCAAGCCCAACCTGGCGCGCTGCCGCAAGGGTGGCGCTGGCCTCCTCGCGGCTCATGCGCAGCGACAACCTCACCCGGTCCTCCATTGGCAACGCGGCGCCCGCTGCAACGTGATCAAGGCTCGACGGTTCGGTCCGACTGAGGGCGTCGATCAACGCGTCCCGGACCAGTCCGGAAGGCGAGACGCCTCGGGCACGAGCCCGCTCGAACAGCGGGGCTTTCAAGCCGCGCAAGTCGACGCTGATTCGATCTCTTGACGAGGGTGTCATACCCGAGCCTCCTGACATGCGGAGCGTGTCCGACAACGGCGCCACCGCGCCTATCTCTGCACTCACCTACGCATTCATATTCGTCTCGAATCGAGGTCAACCGACCGATGATTTGGAGCGAAGAATCATCGCCAAGCCGAGGCTCGGCGGCCGAGTTGTCAAGCTGCTTGACAACAGCGTCGAGGGGGGGTCAGCGGCCGACGAAGCCGCGCAGCTTCAAGGCCGATGCAGGGGCGAGGCGGCGCGGGCCTCCAGCGAGCGGTCGCACGTACAGGTGTCCCTCCTGGGCCGGTGCTACCGACACCACGAGCTGGAAGTCCTGGCCGTCGAACTCGACGTGCAGGCGCTGGTTCGTCTGCTGGTGCCGCATCCCGCGTCCAGCAACTGACGAGGCCTCAGCGTCGGGCTCGCGCGACCCCGACTGTTCACCCTGCTCGACCGCACCCATCAGCGAGGATGGCACCGAGTCGATCGATTCGAGCGAAGGCTGTGACAGCTCGCGCTTCAAGGTCGCAATCCGCTCGCGCGTCATCGGCTCGCGATCCGACGCCCATGCCTCGACCTGCTGCGCATGCTCGCCATGCAGCCGGCGCAGTTCGTAGAGCTCGGTCATCCCCTTGCAGCGGCCTTGCCGGTAGGCGTCGAGCAGCCAGTCGGGCGCTTCGATCAGCGCAGTGGCCAGCGTCACGTACTGGCGGCTCTTGCCGAGCCGTCGCGCAATCTCGGCCTGGTTGTCGCCGCTCGCCAGCCGCTTTTGCACGAACAGCGCAATCTCCAGCGGCTTCAGCCCTTCGCGCTGTTCGTTCTCGATCACCTGGTCGTAGCTATCGGCGGTGGTGTCGATGAAGGCCGGTATCTCCGTCAGGCCGGCCAGCTTGGACGCGCGCAAGCGCCGGGCGCCGAAATTGAGCACCCAGCGGCCGGGTTGCTGGGGATTCGGGCGCACCGAGATCGGCTGCCGCACGCCACGGTCACGGATCGTCGCGGCCAGCTCCAGCAAGCCGTTGGTGTCGAACTCGTGGCGCGGCTGCTCGGGGTCTTCGTCGATGCCATCGAGTGGCAGCAGCATCGGCCGCCCGCTCGCGTCCGGCGCGGGCTCGTCCAGCGCGGCCAGGTCGTCAAGCTGCAGGGGCATGCTCGTTCTCCCGGGCGGTGAGCACCGCAGCGATTCGCGCGATGCCGGGCTCGATCTCCTTCCACGCATCGCGCGCGGCGGTCTTCTTCATTTCCCACAGCACGGCGCCGCTCGCCTGCGCTTCGGCAATGGCCGAACGGCGAGGAACAAACGCGAACTCGCCGGGGCCGGTGCCGACCTGGATCATCAGCGGCCGGTACTGCTGGATCACCTGCACGAAGTTGGCCTTCTGGAACGGCGTCGGCTCCACCATCGTCGGCAGCAGGCCGATGAGTTGCAGCTTCGGGTTCAGCACCGCCTTGATCTTGCGCACGCCGACGCGGTCGTGGTTCAGCAGCCCGTGCACGCCGTCCATGGCCTCCTGGTTGAGCTGGATCGGCGACAGCACGAAGTCGGCCGAGGCGAGCGCGGCAATCAGGCGGATGTCGGGGTTCGGATTCGTGTCGATCACGCACACGTCGAACTGCGCATTGGCGCTGGCGAGGAACGCGCGAAAGGCCCGCGCGAACGGCGTGTGCATGGCGGGCTGTCGCTCCAGCCCGAGCAGCGCGCGGTCGCTGGGCACCAGCACGAAGGGCTTCGGTGGCAAGCTGCCGACACTGCCGGTCATCAACATGTCGGCCGTGCACGTGGCCACGGCGGCACGCTCCGACATGCGCAGCGGCTTGCTGAAGTTGCCCTGGTGGTCGAGGTCGATGGCCAGCACGCGCTGGCGGTGCTGCGCGAAGTAGTGAACCAGCAGCGTGGCGACGGCGGATTTGCCGACGCCACCTTTCTGGTTCGCGAGAAAGAGCGTCTTCATGGGTTGGTCTCCTCAAACTCAAACGCCCCCAGACACGCAAACGCCGGCCCGAAGATCGGGCCGGCGCGGTGTGGGAAGTCAGGGGGCCGGCGTGCAGGCCGGCGGCGTGTCAGCCGTCGTCCGGCCATTGCAGACCCCAGCGGTCGATGACCGACCGCACGCGCGCGTCGCCGTCAGGCACGAGCGTGTACAGGTCGGCACGGGCCCAGCGCAACGCGTCGAGACAGCGCAGCATGTCGTCGCTGATCTCGATGTCGAGCGCGCGAAGGTCGAACAGGTCGAAGGCGAAGGCCTGTCCGTTGTAGGTGGCGGCGATGAACTGCACGACGCGGACGATCTGGCCCGAGTTGCGCTGCTCGGCCAGCGCCAGCAAGCGGGCGAAAGCCTGCGCGCCGGTGGCGGTGGCGTCGCGCGAACGCGGCTCGAACGAATCCAGCGCGTTGATGAGGGTGTCGGGTTGGTGGGTCATCGCGTGACTCCTGCGGCAAACGTCAAGGGTCGGCCGCCGGCCCATCATCGGGCCGGCGTCGCTCAGATGACGCGATGACTTTTTTCCAAAAATCATCGCGAAAAGCGGCAAGGTCAACGCTTGATCTTGCGCATCTCTTCGGCCAACACCCACAGCGCGCGGTTCAGGCTCACGCCCCGGTCGATGCTGTCGACAGCGCGGGTGTGGATGCGCCGGCCCTGCACGCTGCGGCCCGGCTGTCCGCCGCGCAAGGTGTTCTCCTGAACGCGCTGGAAGGTCGTCCACAGGCTGTGCCCGAGGTCTTCGGGCCGGCGCGCCTCGATCAACTGCTCGGCTGTGATCGGCGGCGGGGGTTGGTCCTCGGTGCGTTCGCCGAACCGCAGCGCCAGCGCGGACGTTGCGAAGGCGTGTTCTTCCTCGGGCTGCAGCGTCAGCGCCTTCATGCCCTCGGTCGAAGCGTCCACGGCCTCGAAGTCGTCGAGCACGCGGAACGCGCCTTCGATCACCTCGCCCTGGATGTCGCCCCGATGCGGGATGCGGATGTCGTTGGACACGTTGCCGACAACAAGGCCGTTACAGTAGACAAATCTGAACACGCCAGAAAGTAGTTGGTACGAACTGGCGCCGTCGTGGCTGTTGATCAGAATGATCTCGTTCGCTTCGGGCTTGGTGCTGACGTGGCCCGATTCATCACGAACATGCCGCATGCGGATCATGTGCTTGGTGAACTCGGCCTTGCCCTCAACGCGGCTCTGTCCCTGCGCCACCATGAAGGGCTCGAAACCTTCCTTGCGCAGGCCGCGCAGCACGTCGATGGTGGGGATGTAGGTGTAGCGCTCGGACCGGCTGGCGTGCTTGCCTTCGGCGAACACGGACGGGGCCGCGCCGCGCATCTGGTCTTCGGACAGCGGCGATTCGGCGCGCAGCACGCGGGTGTTGCGGGCAAAGCGCGTGGCGAGTGTGGGTGTTGAGTGCATGTCGGTTCCTTCAATCAATGGGGTGTGAAGGGGCGGAACGCCGGGCGTCCCGCCCTGCGTGGTCAGAACGGGATGTCGTCGGTTTCTTCGGCGGCGGGCGCCTTGGCGGCGGCCTTGCGGCTGCGGGCCGGCTTCGTCGAGCTGGCGCGGGCGGCCGGCTTCGTATCCGGCAGGGGCGCACCGTCATCCGGCGCCGGGCCCTGCTTCGCGCGGATCGCTTCGCCTTCGGCCTTGGTGTCGAGGTAGTCGATTTCCTCGGCCGTGAAGGCCATCGTGTAGACCGTCTCCCCGTCCTTGTCATAGTTGTTGTTCTGCACCCGGCCCACCACGTTGACGTGGCTGCCCTTGCCCAGGTACTGCGCGGCGTTCTCGGCCTGCTTGCCCCACAGCGTCCACTGGATCGCGGTGGCCTCTTCGCCGCGGTTGTCGCCTTCTCCACGCCCACCGCGCCGGGTGTTGCTGATCGCGGTCAGCGTGGCCTTGGACACGGGGCCGTCGCGGCCCTCGACGGAATTGAGCCGGACGGCGCCGGCCAGGTGTGCATTGCGTTGTTCGACACGAACGAAAGCCATGATGTGCTCCTTGCAGATGAATCAGCCGGGGCACCGGCCCGGTGCTCCTGAAAACTGATCCTTCTGCTCGGACTTCCTCGCTCCCGCCCACGGGCGGGCGGGGGGTGGGCATGGCCCCTTCCCTCACGGGAAGGGGTGGGGAATGGGTGGGGTTCTTCAGCAGCCGAAGCAGTGAGCCAGTTTCCCGGCCCACCGCTTGAAGATCCCCCCACAAGTCCCCCTCATTCACTGACGGGGGCGCAGCTGGGGGGAGCGCGGTGGGACGACTGGCGCACGCGCTGCCCCGCGTTCGGGCGACGCAGCGTCGCGGCCGATGTGCCAGCTTGCCTGGCGCGGCGGTTGCAGCGAAGACGCCCGCCCAGCACATGAGGTCCGGCGCCTCTGCGGCCGACGTGACACCAAGTGACCCGAAGGTGAGCGACTGGCGCGGCGGTCGAGCCGGACCGATCACTTCATCGCATTCAATGCATTCAGCGGCCCGGCATCGGGCATGGCGGGTGACCGGGGTGACGATCTGGCCGCGTGCAGCGAACGAAGCGCAGCGGCGTGAACGGAACACCGGTCAGTTCGTCAAGCGGGCCTCGTTCACGTACCCGTGAAGGAACCAAGGCTCGCGATCCCCGGGCACGGGAAAGGGCCGCTGTCGTCATCCACGCCGGCATCGCCGGCCTGACCTGGCTGTTCGGCATCGCGATGAAGGCGCAGCCTTGATCGCTGCATCGGCGAGCGCACCGGCAAGGCCCAAAGGGCCGCAGTCCGGCGACACCCTGCGCGCCAGCGAGCGCGGAGGGTGGCGGCGAGCCCGCGTGAGGGATGGCCGCCCGTCAGGGGCGAGACGCTGGGCCTTTGACAGCGGCTCGACGCGCAGCGCAACAGCCCGGCCCCGCGCAGCGGGGACACGCCCCCACAGGCCCGCTTGTATGCAGCGGCATCTAGACCTTCAGAGCAAGGGCGCAAAGACATGCTTGACGAGCGCTCACTCGTTCGATGATGACGTTGTTCCAGAAGCGTCCCAACTTGCGGTCGCGGTTCAAGAAAGTCATCCTTGCCGCGCCGGACATAGATGCAGACGTCTTCAAGCAGCAGGTCCTGTCGAGTTTCTCTGCGAAGAGGAGCATGGATCACGCTGTCCGCGTCCTCAAAGGACAAGGCGCTCATCGCGTCGACAAAGATTCATGGGTACTCGCGAGCCGGCTCGGCCGGTACCCGGATGGCGCTGGCATGCGATCTCGAAACGGTGGACGCTTCAGGGATAGATACGGACTTCCTTGGTCACTCCCATTTCGTATCAACGCGCGCGTCGCTCACAGACATAACGTTGCTGCTCAAGATTGACATGGCCGCCTCCGTTCGGCCAGGCCTGAAAGCCAGGCCGATAGGGTCGCCGAAATGCTGGGCATTCAGCCCAAAGCCGCCAGTTGGCGCCTTAGGGATTCACATTTTATTCTCGCAACGGAAGATGCCGAGGCGAGACGCAACGGCGACACCGTCAAACCGGAGACACCGATGGGAATCCTTTCTGACTTGGTCGCGACCGCGGTTCGCTATGACAAGTGGCGCCAGGTCCAGGAGATGGAGAAGAGCGCGGCAGTCGAGGCGCAGATGCAGGCGGCACGCGTCAACTTCAGCGGCTCCCGATACATGCCGCTCGACGAGCAGGTCTTCTTCGAGGAGATCGTCGAAGACGATGACTTGATGCCCATCCGGTACTTCGAGATGGGCAGGTTGGCTGCGCGGCCCGTCGGGCGCATCCACTTGGATCTGGGGCCGAAGGTGGGCGAGGGCTACGCAACAGGGTTCCTCGTTGCGCCGGGCGTCCTCCTCACCAACTGGCACGTCTTCAAGAGCGCATCGATCGCCACCGCAGCGACGGTCTCGTTCGACGCGGAGGACGACGTTCGGGGCATGCCCGCGGTGGCAAAAGTCTTCCGCCTCCGTCCCCAGGATCTCTTCGTGAGCGACGAAGACCTCGACTTCGCGTTTGTCGCGGTCGAACCCGTCGCGATCGACGGAGCGACGCCGATCCAGTCTTTTGGCTTCCTGCGGCTCTTCCCGCAGACCGGCAAGATCGTCCGGGACGAATACGCCACGATCGTCCAGCATCCCCGCGGACGCCAGAAGCACGTCGCCGTCCGCAACAACAAGGTGGTCGTCTACGTCTACGATGCCGAATCCGAGGCACCCGACAACAACTATCTGTACTACTCGACGGATACCTTGGAGGGATCATCGGGTTCGCCCGTGTTCTCGGATCAGTTCTTCGTCGTTGCTCTGCATCGCCGCGGCGTGCCGGACACGAAGCTGGTCGATGGCAAGCCGGTGGTGCTTCGAAAGACCGGCGGGGTTGCCAGGCAAGGCGATCCGGTGTCCCTCATCAAGTACGTTGCCAATGAGGGCGTGAGGGTCAGTTGCATCCTCAAGAGGGTCGAGGCGCTGTCGACTGCCGACCCGAAGATCGAGGCGGCACGTCACGTCATTCTCAGCGTGGCGGGCGACGAGGCCGACGGACCGTTCTCGGTTCCCGTCGCGCCGATGGTTCGCACCCAGAACGTCTTGATCGCTGATCAGGACTTTCTGGAGATCACGCGGCGCAAGGTGGCCGCGTTTGCCGATGCGAAGGGCTACAACGAGCGATGGCTGGCTGGGTTCGAAGTCGGTCTGCCGGCGCCATCGGATGCGCTCCTTGCCGAGTTGGCCCCACGAACTGATGGTGTCGATGATCATGTCTTGCCGTTTCGTCATTTCTCGACCGCCGTGCACGCAAGGCGACGGATGCCGGTGTACGCGGCCGTGAACATCGATGGCAAATCCAAGGCGGGGATGGGTTCGATGCCGACCCGACCCCAATGGTCGTACGACCCGAGAATATCGGACGAGCACCAGATGGACGATTCCTTGTTCAGCAGCATGTTGCAGCGTGGTCACATGGCCGCACGCGACTTTGTGTACTGGGGCGCTGACTTCGCCGCGGCCGATCTTCACAGTTTCACGTTGAGCAACGTGTGCCCGCAGATCGGGGCATTCAACATGAACCGAGAGTGGTCCAAACTAGAGCGGAATATCATCACATTGGCAACGGGCCTCAAACAGCACGTCACCGTGTTCATGGGGCCCATCCTCGATCGACGCGATCCGCTCTATGACGCATTGCGATCGGAGAACTCGGACGCCAACGTCGGAACGGGCATTCGGCTTCCCAAGCGGTTCTGGTACATCGTCATGTGGGTGAAGCTGGGGCAACTTCAAATTCGCCCCTACCTCCTCGACCAAGGGGACGACATCGCGGAGGCCGGCGAACTCGAGATCGACTTGGTGAGACCGGAAAAGGTTCTCGATACGACGTTGGCCGAAATCACCCGACTGACACGGCTGTCCTTCCCGGGCCTCGAGAGCCATCAGTAGCCAGAGAAATTGGACGCGGGTGCCATCGCAATAGCGACATCAGTTTGAGCGAAGCTGGGTCCGCGGCTATTGGTCAAAAAGCCGGCAGGTCAAACTGCGATCTGGCTGACCGGAACGTCCTACAGCGCCAAGTCCACTCCCCCATTCCCGCGCAGACCGTCACGCAGCATCCCGATCGCACGCTTGTGCAGCTGCGAAACTCGCCCTTTGGTCAGCCCGAGCGTCATCGCGATCTCGTCGAATGGCACCTGTTGGAAGTAGTGGCTCACGATGATCTTCGACTCGCGCTCGGGCAACTCCTTCGCCAGTTTGAGCAGCCGGCGTTGCAGTTGGCGGATCTCGCAGGCGGTGTAGGTGTTGTCGCCGTACGAGGCGTCCTCCACCTGGTACAAACCGGCCTCGTCGAGCATGAACCCCACCGCCAGCCCCACGGCAATGGACGCCAGGCGCGAGAACGCGTCCTCCGGCGGCGCGTCGGTCGTCCCGTCGAGCGACCTCAGCCGTTCCTGACCCGTGCGTCGTTTCAGCGCAATTTGCCGTCGGCGTTCCGTCAGTGCCTCCAGGCCGGAGAGGATGGTCCCCTCGATCCTGTGGCTGGCATAGGTGCGGAAACTGGCGCCGAGATTGGGGTCGTACCGATCGACCGCTTCCATCAAGCCGACCGATCCAAGCTGGAAATATTCGTCGAAGCCGATCTCGTCCGTCGTTCTGCGGGCATACAGCTTGCCGGCCATGATTCGCGCAAAGTCGAGGTGGTGCAGCACCAGGCGCTCGCGGGCTTCAAGATCGCGGCGCTCGCGCCACGCCGCCCACCACCGCGCTTCGCCGTCGGCCTTCTCGCTGCGCGGGTGCTCAGGCGCATTGTCCTTACCGACCAGCTGATGAGCCCCCAAGCTGCCCTCGTCGGTTCAATGAAAGCTCATGACCAGCGAGCGCACGATCAGGTTCCAGCCGTCGATCAGCACGAACATCAGCACTTTCAGGGGCAACGCGATCATCACCGGCGGCACCATCATCATCCCCAGCGACATCAGCACCGACGACACGATGAGGTCGATCAGCAGGAACGGCAGGAAGACGACGAATCCAATTTGGAACGCGGTACGCAGCTCGTTGAGCATGAACGCCGGGATCAGCTGGATCAGCTTGATGTCGTCGATCGTCTTCGGCTGCGTGTCATGCGAAATCTCGACCATCAGGGCCAGGTCCTGCTCGCGGGTTTGCCGAACCATGAACTCGCGCAACGGCTTCGCGCCGCGCTGATACGCGTCTTCGATCCCGATCTTGTTGCCGAGGTACGGCTGTATCGCGTCATCGTTCACCTTGTTCAGCACCGGCAGCATCGTGAACAGCGTGAGGAACAGCGCCAGGCTCACGAGCACCGTGTTGGGTGGCGTTTCCTGCATGCCGAACGCATGTCGAAGCATCGACAACACGATGACGATCCGGATGAACGCGGTCATCGACACCAGAATGGCCGGCGCCAGGCTGAGGACGGTCAGCGCCAGAATCACCTGGATCGCGGTGGACATCTGCTGGCGGCCGGCGATGCCATCGGCAATCGACAACTGCACTCCCGGCACATTGACGGTCGCGGCGGCATGCACCGCGTCGACACCGCCGAGCAGCAGAAGCAGCGCCGCCAGCACGGGCAGGAATCTCACGAGCCGGCGCCTCATGCATGCACTCCAGGGGCGCCTTCGGCAGCATGCGCAGCGCCGGCAGGCTTGCGAGCGAGCAGTTCCATCCGGCCCTCGCTCTGCGCCAGCAGAAGCTCTTCATCGTCCCAGCCGACCAGCACGATGGCACTCTTGACGCCCACGCGCTGCAGCTCGATCAGTCGCAGCCGCCGCCGCTTCGCCGTCGCGACGCCTGGCGCCAGCCGCCGCTTCAGCAGGTAGACCGCGCCTGCGCCGACGGCCAGGCACGCGAGGAGTGCGGCGATGGCGCGGCCCGACAGATCGGCCGTGGCTTGGCTGTCGTGTTTGAACGGGATCACCGAAGCGGCCGGCCCGCTGCTTCGCGCCGGCTCCTGCGCTGACGCCGCAATCGCGGCCTGCACGAACAGCGCCGCCGCGAGCACGCCGCTCGCGATGCGTGAAGAGATCATTTGCCGGCAGCGATCTCGGTGATGCTGACGCCGAAGCTGTCGTCGACGGCCACCAGCCGACCGCGCGCGATGACCTGGCCTTCCAGCACGATGTCCACGGGTTCATCGATCGTGCGGTCCAGCTTCACCACCGACCCGTCCTTCAGGGCGAACAGTTCGGCGACGGTCAGCGACGCGCTTCCGAGCGACGCTGCCAGGCGAACCTTGACGCCCTGGATCAGTCCGAGGTGCCCGTCGAACAGCGCAGCGCCCTGCTCCTTGGTGTCTGCAGCATTCGGAAGTTCGAGCACCTGCGGTGCGTTTCTTGCCAATTCCAACATGGTTCGGTTCTCTCGAGTAATGTTCAGCGGCGAGCCACTTCAACGGCAACGCCACCGTCTTTGGCCACCAGGTAGCCGGCGCAAGGCAGGCGTTGATCGCCCACGCGAAGTTCCACGCCCTCGTCGAGCCGCTTGTCGAGCCGCAGCACGTCGCCGACCGAAAGTGTTCGAAGCGCGCCGAGTTCCACTTCGCTCTCGCCCAGCAGGACCTCGACGCGGACTCTTTGCTTCGCCACCGCGTTTTGCGCCCGCAGTACGGCGTCGCGCCGGGCCGCGGTCGAGGCTTGGGCGACGGGCCGCAGCTCCAGCAGCACGGCGAGCAGCGCGCCCGCAAATTGCAGGCGCAGGCTCAGCGCCCTTCTGCCGGGTTCGCCAAGATGGATCGGTGCCGTCGTCGGCACAGGAGCTTGCTCGGCCTGCGCGCCGGCCAGAGCCTGCAGCAGCGCGCCCAGTGCACGCTGGGCAACCGTGACCGACAGTGCATCGCTGTCGCCGTCGCTCCCGACCTCGCGATCGGCGGAAAACAGCAACGCTTCAACGATCCCGGCTTGCGGCGCAGATGCCCAGGCCGAGCCGCCCGGGCCCTCGCAGCGCCACCACGTCGGGCTGAGCGCGAGGCTATCGATCACAGTCGCCTCGACGGCGGCGCACGCAACGTTCACGGCGGCGCCATCGCCGAAGCCGAGCCAATCCCGCCCCCAGCCGCGGGCCACCTCAGTTGCGCGGGCCGCCACATCGGCGATGTCGGCCGAGGTGCAGGGCCGAAACGGCCGGACGTCGGTCACCGCTTGCCCCTCATGTCCAGCAGTTGCTGGATCATCTCGTTGGCCGTGGTGATCACCTGAGACGACGACTGGTAGCCGCGCTGCGTGATGATCATGTCGGCGAACTGCTGCGACAGGTCGACGTTCGATCCCTCGACACTGCCGGCGGTGATCTTGCCGAACTCCGCCTCGCCCGCGTGGCCGAGGTTCGGCGCCTGCCCGTAGCGGTTCACGAACAGGTTGCTGCCGACCTGCTCCAGCGCATCGGTGTGCGCGAACCAGCCGAGGGCGAGGCGGCCGTGCTTCTCCGTCTGGCCGTTCGAGTAGGTCGTGACGAAGTAGCCGTCGCTGTCGAAGCTGGCCTTCACCAGCGAGCCCGCGGCATAGCCGTCCTGAACGCCTGCGGCCAAGGTCGAATCGGTGCCGGCCGAGTACGAGGTGGTATCGCTCGAGAAGTCGAGCGCGAAGCTGAGCGCTTGGCCGTCAGCGGGTGCGTAGTTCAGCGTCACCGAGTCGAAGCCCACCGTCGGCTTGCCGCTGGTGAAGCGGATTTCGCCGGTCCCGACGCTTGCGCCATCGCTGGTCGCTGCGCTGACCTTCCAGCTGCCTGGCGTCGTGGTGTTGGTGTTGTCAAAGGTCAGCTTCAGCTTGAGCGCCTTGCCGAGCGAGTCGTAGACCGTCACATCGCCGATGACGTGCTGGCTGTCGGCCGTGGACAGGTTGCCGCTGAACGGCAGCTTCGTCGTCGCTTTGGGCGGGCTGGCACGCAGGCCGGTGATCGAGAGGTCGCCGAGCTGGCCGGCGTCCAGGCTGGCCACGCGCGCCTTGGTGGTCTGGTCGACGAGGTAGCCGTCCTTGTCGAACTCGAACTGGCCGGCGCGCGAGTAGACGGTCTCGCCGTCCTTGCGCAACACGAACAGGCCGGCGCCGTCGATCAGCAGGTCGAGGTCGTTGCCGGTGGAGCGGGCTTCGCCCTGGCGGAAGTTGAGAAAGGTTCCGCCGGTGCCCACACCGGCGCCGACCTGCTCTTGCGGGTTGTCCGCCCCGAGCCCGGCGTTGCTGTTCTTGTAGAACAGGTCGGCGAACTGGAGCTGCGAGCCCTTGAAACCGGGCGTGTTGAGGTTGGCGACGTTGTTGCTGATGACGGTCAGGCCCTTGGCGTAGCTGTCCAGCCCCGTCATGCCCACATAGACTGTTTCGAACATGCCGGCTCCTATCGGACGATGACGATCTTGCTGACGCTCAGGTCGGTCAGCGTCTGGCCCGCCGCCGTCTTGACGGTCAGCAAAGGCTGCCCGTTGCTGAAGCGCAGGCTGGTCACTTCGCCGACCGCCGTGTCGGAGTCGGTCGACACTTCGACGGTCCGCCCGAGCAAGCCGACCGACTGCGTCGCCGACTGGATCGTCAGCAAGGTCTCGATGTTGTCGTTCATCGCGCGCGTCTGCTCGAGCGACGCGAACTGCGCCATCTGGGCCATGAACTGCTGGTTGTCCATGGGCTTGAGCGGGTCCTGGTAGTTCAGCTGGGTCGTGAGGATCTTCAGGAAGTCCTCCTGCCCCAGCGACGACTGCGACGTGGTCGATGTCGCCGTCTGTCCGATCGATTCAATGGCCATGCCGACTTCTCCTCGAGAGTGTTGAATGGGTTTTCATCGACGGCTCGCGTCGTCGACGCGCTGCCCGTTGACGGTCAACCGGACCGGCGCATGACTGTCGGCGCCTCGGTCCACAAGCGAACGCAGGGACTTCAGCAGCCGCGCAACACCATCGGGCTGCAGTCGCGCATCGCGCACCCATACGGTGGTCGCCTCTTCGCCCACGAACACATGCACCGAGCGCTGCTGCCACTCGGGCAACGCCGCGTCCGCAGCCGGCGCCTCAGGCAGCGCCGGTGTCACGCCTGGCGCGGCATCGGCATCCGGCGAAGGCGCCACCGCACCCGGCCGTATCGGCAAGACCGTGTGCGAGAACGAATTCGCCGGGTCGGCCACGCGGCTGGCCAGCAAGGCGGCGGTCGGCCAATGCGGTGCCTCGGCCGACGCAACCTGCGGCACAGCCGGCGCGGGCGACGCTTCGGTGCCCGCTGCCGGCGCTGCATTCGTACCGGCAAGGTGTTCCTGATGCGCTGCGCCTTCGTGATCCGCCGGGCCGGGCGTTCCAAGGTCTGCGTTCCCTGCGTTCTGATAGCGCGGCTGCGCCTGCCAGCGCGCGCGCTCCAGTTGCAGCAGCCAGGCCGCTTGCCGATCGGACGCGGCCGATGCGGACGCGATGCCCTTCTGCGGCAGTGCCGCCAGCCCGCCCACACGCATGTCGGTCATGGCGCAGCGCCCTCGAAACGCCGTCCCATCAGCCAGGCGTCGTCGGCCTCCTTGGCCGCCAGCACGCGCGCATCGCGCTCATGCGCGTCGCGAAGATCGGTCCGATGGTTCTCGAACGACTTCACCGATTGGCGGGCACGGAGCAGTTGCTGCGCGATCTGCTCGCACAGCGATTGCGCCGCCTGCACCTGCGCCTGTTGGGCCAGCGCGGCCTCTTCTTGCGCCGCGCGGTAATCGAGCAGCAAGCGCTGGCGCGCCAGGTCGAGGTTGGCACCCGCCGCGCGCAGGCGTGCCAGGCCGGCATTTGTGTCGTGCAGCACGGCCCGCAGCCGCGCCTGCTCGGCTTCGTGCTCGCGCAAGGCCTTGCTGGTGCTGGCATGCTCGAGCGCCAGCGCTTCGACGTCCCATTCGTGCTTGCGCAGCACAGACTCCAGCGGATAGCGGAAACGCGGTGCGCCGGTCATTTGCGCTTCTCCGGGCCCAGCAGGGCCGTCAAGGCTTGAAGCGCCTCGGCGCGCGCAACCGGTTTGCCGGTCTCCTGCTGCAGCCAGCGGTTCAGCTCGGGCACCAGGCGCATCGCGCGGTCGAGCTGTGGGTTGCTGCCGGCACGGTAGGCGCCGATCTCGATCATCTGGTGGTTTTTCTCGTAGGCGCTGAGCAGCGCCACCGCCGCGCGCGCCAGTTGCTGCTCCTGAGGCGATGCCAGGTCGTTCAGCAGGCGACTGACGCTGTGCAGCACGTCGATGGCCGGGTAGTGGCCGTGGTTGGCGAGCTGCCGCGACATGACGAGGTGGCCGTCCAGAATCGAACGCAGCGCGTCGGCGATTGGATCGTTGAGGTCGTCGCCCTCCACCAGCACCGTGTACAGCGCCGTGATCGAGCCGCCGCTGTCGGACGTGCCGCAGCGCTCCAGCAAACGCGGCAATTCGGCAAAGACCGAGGGCGTGTAGCCCCGCGCCGTTGGCGGCTCGCCGACCGACAGGCCGATCTCGCGCTTGGCCATCGCGAAACGGGTGACCGAATCCATCGTCAGCATCACGTCCAGGCCAGCGTCGCGAAAGTGCTCCGCGATCGTCGTCGCCGCGTGGGCGGCGCGGGTGCGCACCGCCGCCGGCTGGTCGGAGGTGGCCACCACGACCACCGAGCGCGCGAGACCGGCAGGCCCGAGGCTCTTGTCTATGAACTCACGCACCTCGCGGCCGCGCTCGCCGATCAACCCGATCACGTTGACGTCGGCGCGCATGTTGCGCGCGACCATGCCGAGCAGCGTGCTCTTGCCCACGCCGCTCCCGGCGAAGATGCCCATGCGCTGGCCGCGGCCGACCGTCAACAGCGCATCGATGCAGCGCACGCCGGTCTCCAGAACCTGCTGGATCGGCGGCCGGCCGAGCGGGTTCAGCGGCTCGCCCTTCAGCGCGCGGGCTTCGGTGAGCGGCGGCAGCGGCCGGCCGTCCATCGGCTGCCCGAAGGCGTCGATCACCCTGCCGAGCAGCCCGGTGCCGACGCGCAGCGACGACGTCGTGCCGCTCACGACGACATCGCAGTCCAGGCCGATGCCAGCCAGTTCGCCGTAAGGCATCAGCACCACGCGACCTTGCTGCAGCGCCACGACTTCGGCCTTCAGGCGCACGCCGCTGCGCTTCGAGAGCAGCTCGCAGACATCGCCCACGGCGCAATCCGGTCCGATGGCCTCGATGGCGAGACCCGACAGCCGCACGACCTTGCCGATGCGCCGCACCGTGTCGCTCGCGCGAATCGCCTTGGCATACGCCTGCATCAGCCGCCCTTGGCCACGCTGTCGCTGCGCACTTGCAGCAGCACCTGCCGCAGCACGTCCATCTGCGCTTCGATGCGGCCGTCCAGCGTGCCGGCCCCCGTCTCGACCAGGCAGCCGCCCAGCTCGACGCGCTCGTCGGGCACCAGCTCGATGCCGGGCCGGTCCAGCGCGGGCGACTCCGCGCGCTGCTGCAGCAGCAGGAAGAAGTCGGACGGCGACAGATGGACCACGAGCTTTTCATGGTCCTTGGCCCGCTGCAGCACTTGCGAGACCGCCGCGTGCGCGCCGGCCGGCGTGACCAACGCGTCGCCCAGCAGCTTGACCAGCGACTCGAACGCGATGCCCACGGCAATGTCTTCGAGGCCTTCGATCTGCGTCGCGAACGCCTGGCCTGCGGCGTTGATCAGGCTGTCCAGGTGGTCGAGCTTCTCGCGGTAGGCGGCCTGCGCCTCGGCGGCCCCTTTGGCGTGGCCGGCCGCGTGCCCGTCGCGCTCAGCCTGCTGGCGCGCCGCGGCGAGTTCGTGTTGCGCCTGCCGCTGCCATGCGGCTTGCGCCTCGGCATCGACGGCGGGCCGCGCCGCAGGCGGCAGCACAGCCACAGCGGGCGCGGGCGATGGCGTCGCGCGCGCGGCACCGGCCGCGGCCGGCCGCTGCGGTAAGACGCGCGGTGCATGGTTGAGCACCGCGGCGCGGATCACCGTCGCCATGCCTGCAGCCTTTCTTGGACGCGGCCGCGCAACGCGTGCAGGGCAGCAAAGCGCCCCGTCGGGGCACGCGCGGTTGTGCGCGACATGGATGGGTGCCGATTGGACAGGTGAATGCGCTGCGACAGCGCCTCCAGCACGACGCCGCGCAGGCGCGCACCGACGTTCAGCGACAGCGCCTGCTCGCGCACGTCGCGCGCCCGCTCCGCCTGCAGCTGAGACAGCAGCGCTTCGCGCCAGGGCCAGTTGCTGCTGGAGATGACGATCGCGATCAGGCGGTCCGGCTCATCGCGCAGCAACTCGAGCATCTGCCCGGCCGATGCCGCCGCGATCTCGCCGAACGCCGGCTTCGCCGGTTCGGCCGGCGCGTCTTCCCGCTTCACGGCGGCGCGGATCAACGCGGGATCGGCCGGCATCCCGAGTGCTTCCAATTCGGCCAGCAGGGCGCGCAAGTCGTCGGCAGAGGCGTCCGGCAACTGCGTCAACAGCCAGTCGCGATCGTTCGCGGCCAGCCCATGCAGCACCAGCGCCGCGCGGCGCAGCTCGCTCATTGGAGCCCCTCGTCGAACGAATACGTTCGCCGATCCCCCGAGGGGATGCGGGCCGGCTTGGGGGCGGCCCGGCGCTCGGCCCGCAAAGGATGGGTTGGCGCTGAATGCTTCATTCCGCCGGCTCCCGCTCTTCGCGCAGCGGCGCTGCGGCGAGCCACAGTTGCATGTTCTGCAGCAGCGCTGCGCGCTCGGTCTCAGCCAGGGGCAATCGCGCCACCGGCGCCGCGGCGAGCGCCGGGCGACGCCGCAGCAGAAGCCGCGACACCACCAGCAAGCCTGCGGCACCGAGCAACGCGAGCGCGAGGTAGCGGATCGCGTCCGGCATGTCGGGTTGCGTGGAAGGTTGCGCGGAAGGGGCGTGCGGAACATGCGCCACTGCGGGCGGTTCGGTGGGCTCCGTCGCCTTCAGCAACGGGGGGCCGTCCGACACCTGGTCCAGCGAGTACACCGCAATGCCGTCGCCGCGCTGCTTGTCCAGCCCGGCCGCCATCGCTACCACCTCGCGTACGCGATCGAGACGGTCCTGCGTGATGCCGCGCGGCACCACGACGCCGACATTGATGCGGCGCACCGACCCCGGCGTGCCGACGATCTGCTCGACGCGCCGGCCGGTCTGGTACTCGACGTCCAGGTTGGTCGGCGCGCCTTCCGAGTTCGCGCCGTCCGTGCCGTCGCGCCCGGTCGATACAGTGCGCTGCGTCTGGCGCTCGCGCACGACCACCCCCGACGGCGCCGCGCCATCGACCGCGCCCTTGGCCGGAAGCACCTCCTCCGAGGTCACCTTGACGTGGTCGAAGTTCAGCGCCACGTCGACGCTGACGACGCCCTGCCCCGGCCCGAACGCACGATCCAGCACCGACGCCACCTTGCGACCGAGGTAGCCCTCGATCTGCTGCTTGGTCTCGAGTTGCCAGCCGTCGCCGTCGCCACCGGTTTCACCGCGCCGGCTCAGCGTGACCCCCTTCTGATCGAGCACCGTGACATCGGCCATCTCGATGCCGGGCACCGCGGCCGCAATCAAACGCTGGATGCCGCCGACCTGGTCGCGGCCGAGCGACTGGCCCGGCTTGACGGCCAGCGTGACCGAGGCCTTGGGCCGGTTCTGCTCGCGTTTGAACAGCGAGGATTCGGGCAGCGCCAGGTGCACGCGCGCCGACTGCACCTCGTCCAGGGCCATGATCGTGCGGGTCAGCTCGCCCTGCAGCGCACGCTGGTAGTTCACCTTCTGCGTGAACTCGGTCATCCCGAAGTCGGTGTTGTTGAAGATCTCGAAGCCGACCGTGCCGTGCAGCGGCAGGTTCTTGCCGACCAGCTGCAGCCGCGTCTTGTGCACCAGCTCCTGCGGCACCAGGATGCTGGCGCCATTGGCTTCGAGCCGGTACGGCACCTTCATCCGGTCGAGCTCGGCGACCATCGTCGAAGCGTCCTGGTCGCTCAGGCCGGTGAACAGCGCCTGGTATTCCTTGGCGAGCGCCCAGCGCCCGAACACGGCCATCGCCAGGCCGATCGCCAGCACGCCGATCAGCAGGCCGGCCCTGGCGCCGGGCGTCGCCCGCGCCCACATCGTCTTGAGGTCCGTCACGTCGCGCTCCTAGACCTGCATGCGCATCACGTCTTGATACGCTTCCAGAACCCGGTTGCGCACCTGGACGAACAGCTGGAACGACAAACGCGCCTCTTCGAGGCCGATCATCACCTGGTGCAGGTTCTGCGCCTCGCCAGTGGCCACGGCCTGCAACTGGCGGTCGGACTGTTCGATCTGCGTGTTGACCTTCCCGACCTGATTGGTGAACCACTGGCCGAAGACACTGGTGCCTTGCAGCGGCGGGGCCGATGCCGGCGCCAAGTCCGACGGCACCAGGTCGTCCGTCGGCCGGATGGGCGGCAGGTAGTTGTCGATCCGCTCGATGCTGTTCATGTCCCTCCCCCGATGTCGAGCGCTTTCAAGGCCATCGTCTTGGCCGCGTTCATCGCGACCACGTTCGCCTCGTAGGAGCGCAGCGCGCTGACGAGGTTGACCATCTCGCCGGCGTGATTGACGCCCGGGTAGGCGACGTAGCCTCGGTCGTCCGCGTGCGGGTGCCCAGGCTCGTGGACCATGCGCGGCGCGACCTGCATCGCCTCGACGCGCACGCTCTGCGGCAGCGTCAATGCGGAGCGCCCCTGCGCGGCGTCGTAGACCGTGCCGAACGACGCGATCGAGGTCGACGTCGCGACCGCCCGCAGCGGCTGATACATCGAACCGTCGGGCGCGCGGCTCGCGTGCATGTTGGCCAGGTTCATCGCCGTCACATCGACGCGCGCGCGTTCGAGCGTCATGCCGGCGGCACTGATCTGGAAGGCAGTCGTGTAGTCCATCAGCGCTTGCCTTCGTTGATCGCCGTCGACAGGATCGCCATGCGCTTGCTCCAGCCCCTGGCAAGGGCCTGGTAGTGGACGACGTTCTGGGCCAGCTGCGCGGTCTGCAGGTCGATCGATCCCGGGCTCACGGCGGCGCCGCGCGGCTCGTTCTCGATCGTGGCCGACGCGTCGGCGGCCACGCTGTTCGGCGCCTCGCCGGACTCGATGCGCTCGCGCGCCTGCCGCAGGCGCTGCTCGAAGTCCACGCGCACCGGCGCGTAGCCCGGCGAGCCGGCGTTCGCGATGTTGGCCGCGATCGCCTGGTGGCGCAGCGAGGCGCCGTCCAGCGCCAGTTTCATCAGCGTCGAGGTCACGGCCTCGGCGGTGTTGCTCATCGCAGCACGCTCCTGTTGTCTGTGGTTACTGAATGATGAGATCGGCGTGCAGGGCGCCCGCCGCCTTGACCGCTTGAAGAATCGAAATGATGTCGCGCGTGCTGGTCTTCAGCTTGGCCAGCGCCTGCACCAGATCCGAGATCGTGTTGTGGGTCGGCGCGATGAACTGCGTCGAAGTCGATTCCTTCACGTCGACGCGGCTGTTGGAGACGACCTCGGTGCGCACGCTCGCGTCGGTCTGGCGCACGAAGGCCGGCTGCGAGACCGTGTTGTCGGTGACGATCGACACCTTCAGGTCGCCGTGCGAGATCGACACCTTGGAGATGCGCACGTCGCCGCCCGAGACGACCACGCCGGTGCGCTCGTTGATCACCACCCGCGCGCGGCGGTCCGGTTCGACCGAGAGGTTCTCGATCGAGGTCATGAACGCGACCAGGTCGTCGATCTGCGCCTGCGCCGGCTTGATCTCGACGTCGGCAGCGGTGCGCGCACGCGCCGTGCCGTCGCCGAGCTGATGGTTGATGGCCGCGGCAATGCGATTGGCCGTCGTGTAGTCGGGCCGGGCGAGCACGAAGACGAGCTTGTTGTCGCGGTCGACGACGTCGGCCGTCAGCGGCACCTCGATCGCCGCCCCGGACGGAATCACGCCGACGGTCGGGTGATTCTTCTGAACGACGTTGCCGTTCATGTCGTACTTGTAGCCGCCGACCGAGATCGCCCCTTGCGCCAATGCGTAGACGCGCCCGTCCGGCCCCTTCAGCGGCGCCAGCAGCAGGCTGCCGCCGAGCAGGCTGCGCGCATCGCCCATCGAGGTGACCGTCACGTCGAGCGTGTCGCCGCGCTGCGCGAATGGCGGAAGGCTCGCGGTGACCATCACCGCCGCGACGTTGCGGCTGGTCACCTGGTCGGGCGTGAGCTTGAGATCGAAGTGCTGCAGCAGGTTGGCGATCGACTGGCGCGTCGCCTGGTTGCGCGGCGAGTCGCCGGTCCCCGCCAGGCCGGTCACCAGGCCATAGCCGACGACCGCGTTCTCGCGCCAGCCGCCGAGCTTGCCCAGGTCCTTGAGGCGGATGCCGTCGGGCGCCGCGTCCTTGGGCACGATGGCCCAGCTGCTGCTCACCAACAGGGCCATCAGCGCGACGCCGCGCAGCAGCGCGATCACAGCCCGAGCCATGTCAGGATGCGCGTGATCAGGCCGGGCTTCTGGCCATCGGCCAGCACACCGTCGCCGACGTAGTGGATCTTGGCGTCGGCGATGCGGTTGGACACCACGCTGTTGTTGTCACCGATGTCCTCGGAGCGCACCTTGCCCTCGAGCCGGATCATCTGCTTCTCGTCGTTGACCTCGAGCAACTGCTCGCCGGCGATGCGCAGATCGCCGTTCGGGTCGATCGCGACCACCGTGACCGTGAGCTGCGCCAGCAGCTTGCCGGCGCGCTGGGTGCGCGCGACGCCGCTGAAGTCGTTGTTGATGTTGCCGCTGATCTCGCCTTTGCGCGTGAAACGCCCAACGTCCGACACCGCAGCAATCCCGACATCGGTCTTGCGTTTGGCGTTGGTGTCTGCCGAGGACGCCGCGCTCGACGTCTCCATCACCAGCACCGTCAGGCTGTCGCCGATGCGATGGGCCTTCACGTCGGCCACGATGGCGCGATAGGTCGCCTCCTGATAGAGGTCCGCCGACCACGCGGGCGCGCCGCACAGCACCCCGATCGCCAGCATGAATGGATTGAGCTGTTTCATTCGTCGCCTCCGACAAGCTATAGAGCGAGCCGCCCCGCGCCGATCACTCGGCCGCGCAGCGTCTCGGAACCGGTGACCCGCACCCTGACTTCCTGCCCCGCGCGGCCGTCGCCGAGCGCCGTGGCGCGCGACTCGACCACCACGCCGCCGCTGCGCAACTCCAGCGTCACGTCGTCGCCGCGCGCCACCAGCGGCGTGTCTTCGAGCGCGGCGGCAGACAGCGCCGTGCCGGCGTGCAGCGTCCGCCGCAACCGCAGGCCTACCAGCTCGGCCGACGGCGGAGCCGCCCCGTTCAGCGCCGCGACATCGACGCGGGCCCGTGCCACGTCGTCCGGCGTCAGCACGTGGCCCGCCGGCAAGTCCTTGACGACGGTCCAGCCGTCGGCATGGGCGCGGACGTCGAACCACAACGGCACCGTGCGCAGCCGCTCGCCGTCGATCAGCAGGTCCACGTCGACCCGCATGTGGCGGTTCGGCTGAAGCGCGCCGGCGGCCGCGAGATGGGTCGCGAGCGCGAGTTCGCCGGCCGGCAGGCGCAGCGCCTCGATGCGGCCGGCCGGAAGCACCTCGACATCGGTGTAGTTCGCCTGCAGGTGCGCACGCAGGTCGGCGGCGGCCCGCGCCACCAGCCGGTCGGGCTCGATGCGCACGGTGCGCAACTGCACCGAGACCGCGTCGGCTCCGCTCCATTCGACGCCCGCCACGCCCGGCGGCAGGTGGCGCGCGGCATAGCGGGCCAGTTCGGCCCGCTCGAAGCGCGACGGGGCCGCGGCGCTGCCGAGCTGCCCCACCACCAACGTGGCCAGCGCCTGCGCCGCAGCAGCGTCGGCGCACGACACCTCGGCAATGTCGCCGAGCCGCAGCACGCGGGTCGCGCTCTCGGCTTGCGCCTTCAGCGCGATCCGGGCCGGCGCAGCGCACGCGCACCCGCCGCTCGCGACGAGCAAGGCGACGATCACACGGGCGATGAGCGGCGTCGGGGTCATGGGCGGCTTCGGCTCGGCGGCAGGTCGCTCAGCGACGCAGGTTGTTGCTCAGGCTCATCATTTCGTCCGAGGCCTGGATCACCTTGGCGCTGACTTCATACCCACGCTGCGCGACCATCAGGTTGACCATCTCCTCGACCAGCTTCACGTTGGACGTCTCGAGGTAGCCCTGCGCCAGCGTCCCGCGGCCGTCGTCGCCGGGCTTGCCGTAGGTCGGCTCGCCGGAGCCTTCGGTGCTGCGGTAGAGGTTCTCCCCGGCGGGCGCCAACCCGCTCGTGTTGCTGAAGCTGGCCAGCTCGATCTGGCCCAGTTCCTCGGGGGCGCGCGCATCGCCGAAGCTCGCGGTCACGACGCCGTTGGCGGCGATGTCGATGTTCTTCGCATCGGCGGGCACGGCGATCGACGGCCGCAGCGCGTAGCCCTCGGCGCTCGCCAGAAAGCCTTCCTTGTTCACGGTCAAGCGGCCGGTGCGCGTGTAGGCGTGGTTGCCGTCGGCCAGCACGACCTCGAGAAAGCCGTCGCCGCGGATCGCGATGTCGAAGCCGTTGTCGGTCTTCTTCAGCTCGCCGGTCGTGAACAGCTTGTGCACGCCGGCCACGCCGACGCCGCTGCCCAGCAGATGGGCATTCCCCGCGCTGCCCGGCATGCCGTTGGCGCGCTGCACCTCCCGGTACATCACGTCCTCGAAATCCACCCGGCCGCGCTTGAAGCCGGCGGTGTTGACGTTCGCGAGGTTGTTCGCGATCGTGTCGACATTGAGCTGCTGCGCGTTCAGCCCGGTCGCGCCGATGTACAACGAATCGATCATTTCTGCTTTTCCCCTTCTGTGCTCGATGTGCTCTGGTATCAGGCCTAGAACTCGCCCAGCTTGCGCAAGGCCCGCTCCATCATTTCGTCGACGCCTTGCACGACCTTTTGCGTCGCCTCGAAATGGCGCATGGTTTCGACGAGCTTGACCATCTCCGACGCGGTGTTGACGTTCGACGCCTCCAGGTGCGACTGGCGCAGCCTGACCGTGCCGTCGGCCGGCACCGTCGGCGCTTCGGCCGTCTGGAACAGGCCGCCGCCAATACGCGTCATCTGGCTCGGATTCGTGAAGCGCACCACCTTGAGCTGGCCGAGCAGCTTGTCGCCGTCCAGCACCCGGCCGTCGCGATCCACCGTCGGGTTGGCGTTCGGCAGCTGCAAGGCGCCGCCCAAGCCCTGCACGACTTGACCGGCCTGCGTCACGAGCTGCCCGTTGGCGTCGACGCGGAAGTCGCCCTGGCGCGTGTAGGCCGTGCCGTTCTCGGTCTGCACCTCGAAGAAGCCGTCGCCGTCCAGCGCGAGGTCGAGCGGATTGCCGGTGAAGCGCAGCGTGCCGAGGCGCAGGTCGATCGCGGTGGACGGCGCCGCCACACCGTCTTCGAGCCCGGCGCGCTCCATCGCGCGCTGAAACGGCTGACCGACCAGCATCTCGCGCTTGTAGGCCGGCGTCGACGCGTTCATCAGGTTCTGGCTGATCGTCGACAGGCGCGCGATGTCGTTTGCCATGCTGCCGGCGGCGGCGGTCAATGCGTCGATCATGGGAAGCTCCTTCGTCCTCATCCGGCGATCTGCAACCCGGTGCCTATCGATCCATAGGCCTTCAGGCTCACGTTGTTGGGCACCTCGGTCAGCGCGAGCACGCGCAGGTGCGGCATCAGGCGCTCGGTCAGCGCGCGGACGTGGCGGCGCAGCTCCGGCGCGCACAGCAGCACCGGCACCATGCTGGCCTTCATCATTCGCTCGACCTGGCCCAGCGCGCCCGACAGCAACTGCTCGGCGAAGCGCGGCTCCAGCACCAAGGTGGCCGGGCCGTTGAGCGCGCGCAGGCTCTTGGCAAGCGACTGCTCGACGGCCGGGTCGAAGGTCAGCACGTGCATGTATCCCGACTCGGCGATCAGCGGCTGGCAGATGCTCGGCGCGAGCCCTTGGCGCACCAGCTCGGTCAGCTGATGCGCGTCCTTGACCGAGCGTCCGCTGTCGACCAGCACCTCGAGAATCATCTCCAGGTTGCGGATCGAGACCTTCTCGCGCAGCAGGCCCTGCAGCACCTTCTGCACCTCGCTGAGCGACAGCACCGACGGAATCAGCTCGTCGACCAGGCCGGCCTGGCGCTGGCGGACCCGGTCGAGCAGCGTACTGGTCTGGGCGCGCGTCAGCAGCGCGGCCGACTGCTGGCGCAGCAGTTCGTTCAGATGGGTCAGCAGCACCGTCTCGGGATCGACCAAGGTGAAGCGCGACGCGCGCGCCAGCTCGCGGTCCTCGGGTTTGATCCAGAATGCCGGCAGGCCGTAGGTCGGGTCGCGCGTCTCGAGGCCGGGCAGCTTCTTCAGCTCGCCGCCCGCATGGATCGCGAGCGTCTGGCCGGACTTGACGCTGCCGGTGCCCACGGTCGACCCGAACACGCGGATCTCGTAGGCGTCGTCGGCCAGCGCCCGGTCGTCCTTGAAGCGCACGGTCGGCACCACGAAACCGGATTCGAGCGCGTACTGCTTGCGGAACGCGTTGACGCGCTCCATGAACATGCCGGCGGCGTCGTTGACGAGCGGCACCAGGCTGTCGCCCAGCCTCACTTCGACCGCCTCGACCGCCAGCGACTCGTAGACGTCTTCGGCCTGCGCCGTCTCGGCCGAGGCCTCGGCGCCACCGGCCGCGGCGTCGCCCTTCTTGCGCCGCATCGCGTAGGCGGTCGCCGACAGGCCGGCGATCAGCACCAGCACCGGCCACGCCGGAATGCCGGGCAGCGCCAGCATGCCCAGCAGGGCCAGCACGACGATGACCAGCGTCCTCGGGAACGAGGTCAGCTGCCGGAACACCTCGGCGCTCAGGTTCGCGTCCGCGCTCGAGCGCGTCACGATGATGCCGGTGCCCACCGCGATCACCAGCGCCGGCACCTGCGTGACGATGCCGTCGCCGATGGTCAGCAGCGTGAAGGTGCGCAGCGCCTCCGCCCACGGCATGCCCTGCTGCATCACGCCGATCACGAGGCCGCCGATGATGTTGATCAGCATGATCACGATGCCGGCGATCGCATCGCCCTTGACGAACTTGCTGGCGCCGTCCATGGCACCATAGAAGCCCGCCTCCTTCTCGATCAGCTTGCGCCGGCGCATCGCCTCGGCCTGGTCGATGAAGCCCATGTTGAGGTCGGCATCGATGCTCATCTGCTGGCCCGGCATGCTGTCCAGCGTGAAGCGCGCCGCCACTTCGGACACGCGCTGCGCCCCGCTCGTCACGACGACGTATTGCACGACGACCAGGATCAGAAAGACGATCAGCCCGATCACGTAATTGCCGCCGACCACGAAGGAGCCGATCGCGCCGATCACGTGGCCCGCATCGGCGTCCGACAGGATCAGCCGCGTCGCGGCGATGTTCAGCGACAGGCGGAACAGCGTCGCGACCAGCAGCAGCGACGGAAAGGTCGAGAACTCGACCGGCTTGGGCATGTAGAAAGTCAGCAGCAGGATCAGCAGCGCGAAGCTGACATTCGCGAGGATCAGCAGGTCGAGCAGCGCCGACGGGATCGGCGCGAACAGCACGATCAGGATGCCGACGACGAGCGCCACCAGCACCAAGTCGGCCTGGCTGCCGAGGGCCTTGCGCAGGCTCTGCATCATGCGAGCCCTCCGGCCTGCGCGGCGCTGCGGCCCTTCCTGGCCTCCTGGATCCAGACCAGGAGGCGCGCGACCTCGGCGTAATGCTCCTCCGGCACGGCCTCATGCAGCTTGGAGCCGTACAAGGCCCGCGCGAGCCGCCGGTTCTCGACGATCGTCACGCGATGGCGGCGCGCCACCGCCTTCATCTTCTCGACCATGTCGCCGACGCCTTTGGCGACGATCACCGGCGCCGCCATCTGACCGTGGCGGTACACCAGCGCGACGCCCAGGTGGGTCGGGTTGGTGACGAGCACGTCGGCCTTCGGGATGTTCTTGACGGCCTGGCTCTTCTTGCGCAGCTCGTTCTGCAGCTCGCGGATGCGCGCCTTGATCTTCGGGTTGCCTTCGCGCTGCTTGACCTCGTCCTTCAGCTCGCGCCGGCTCATGCGCAGCTTGTCCGAGTATTCCCAGCGCGTGTAGAGCAGGTCGAGCAGCGCGATCGCGAGCAGCGCCAGCAGCAGCTTGAAGACCAGGCCGGCCACGTCGGCCAGCGCGCGCGCCGCGTAGGTCTTGGCATCGGCGTGCAGCAGGCCGAGCAGCGACGGCAGCAACTGCACGATGCTCAGGTACAGCACCCAGGTGAACACCGCGAGCTTGACCAGGTTCTTGACCAGGTCGAACAGCGCGCGCCTGGAGAACAGGCGCTTGAAGCCGGTGGCCGGATTCAGGCGGCTGAAGTCGGGCTTGATCGGGTGCACGCTGAACACCGGGCCGTGCTGCACCAGACTGCTGAGCGCGCCCGCCAGCATCACGGCCGCGAAGAACGGCGCCAGCAACAGCATGGTCTCGACCAGCGCGGTGACGAGCCAGGCCCAGGCCTGCGTCGGCGAGAAGCCGAAGGCCGACGATTGCTGGAACAGCAGGCCGGCCAGCGCCAGCTGCTGCTTCGCGGCCGGCCAGGCCCACAGCTGCAGGCACACCAGCAGCGCGCTGATCACGAACACGGAGTTCAGATCCATGCTCTTCGCCACCGACCCGCGCTTCTTCGCCTCGCGCAGCTTGAACGGCGATGCGGGCTCGCTGCGGTTCTGCTCTTGCTCGGCCATTCAGTTCAGCAGCCGCTGCCAGTAGGAGAAGACCGACGCGAACACCCGTGCCATCACCGGCGCGAGCGCGCTCAGCGTGGCGGCGAGCAGCAGCAGGCCGACGACGATCTTGGCCGGGATGCCGACCGTGAAGACGTTCAACTGCGGCATCGTGCGCGAGACGATGCCCAGGCCCACGTCGACCAGCAGCAGTGCGAAGACCACCGGCGCGACCAGCACCAGGCCGAACACGAACATCGAGCCGAACTGGTCGACGAAGGGCGTCAGGCTCCAGTTCGCCGGCAGGCTGCCCGGCGGCACGCGCTCGAGCGAGTAGGCCACGCCGCGCATCATCATGTGGTGGCCGTCGAGCGCGAAGAACAGCACCAGCGCGAGCATGTTCAGCGCGGCCCCGAGCAGCGGCGACTGCGCGCGGGTGACCGGATCGAACACGGTGCCGATGCTGAAGCCGATCTGCAGGTCCAGCAGCTTGCCCGCGAACTGGAACGCGCCGAACGCGGTGAACAGGCCGAAGGCCATGGCCGCGCCGATCGCCAGCTCCGACAGCGCCGCGAGTGCGAGCGGCACGACCTCGACCGCCGTCTGCAAGGGCTGCAGCCGCAGCGCGAGCACCAGGGTCGCCGCCATCGCCAGCACGAACAGCGCGCGGAACTGCGCCGGCAGCGGCACGCCGCCGAACACCGGCGCCAGCACGAACAGCGCGCCGAAACGAACCGAGGCGAGCAGCACGAGCGCGATCCAGGCGGTATCGACCGTCAACGACATGGGGAAACCGGCCTAGAAGTAGGCGGGGATGTTGGAGATCAGCGTCGACGCGAACGTCGTGAGCTTCCTCAGCATCCAGGGGCCGAACAGCACGAGCGTCGCGACTGCCATCAGCAGCTTCGGAACGAAGCTCAGCGACATCTCCTGCACCTGCGTGACCGCCTGCAGAATGCTCACGCCCATGCCCACCAGCAGGGTCAGGCCGAGCATCGGCGCTGCGATCAACACCGCGTTCCAGAGCAGCTCACCCATGAGCTGCAGGGCCAGATCGCTTCTCATCGGCCGAGCCCTCGGGGCGCAGTTTGAGTCGGCCTTCCGACGATTCGAGGGCCCTTGGAATGTGACAAATAAGACATTTTGAAATTCAAGGGCGCGTCGCGATGGCACAAGGTTGTTGGTCGATTAAAAGGAAGCGCTGCGATCACGCGTGGTGCGCATCCCCCGAAAACGCATCGAAACAGCGTCTTTTACTGTCGCGAACGTTCGTTACGGGCTCGTGAAGAACTGTATCGTGTGCCGTACGTCTTGACACCTGTCAGGTCTTACAGGCTTGACGTCGCAGGTTGTAGTGAGGTATTAGCACGATCGCGAAGTCACCATGATTGCACTCGCCTGCTCCGGCGCCATCCGCAATTGAAGGGATGGCTTCACCGAAACAACAGAACAACACGACCTCGTCACGGCCCTCCAGAACCGGCCGCACAAATCTGAACACGGCGCAAAGTGGAATGGCGGCTTCGATGGGTGAGGAGACCCCGAGCAGGGTGCCGCTGGTGGCGCCCCAGTGGCTGGCGCCCCATGGCCTAAACCGCCTGCGCAAGGTTCGGACACCTTCGGCATGAACTCCCTTCATGCCCTGTCGATCGTCCTGCAGTTGCAACCATCGTCCTTGGCCTGCTGCTGCTTGCTGTGGTGGCTGTGGCGGCATCGGCGGGTGCAGGCACCCCTGTATCGCGGGCGCTGCAAAGTCGGTTGCGCGGCGCGCAAGGCGTCGCACCCCAAGGCCAAGCCGCAATGGGTGCACCAGAAGGTGCTGTACCTGTGCGCTCATATGAGTAGTTGTCGCGCGGTGGCACATGCGTTCAACCGCTGGCAAGGCTGTTGGGCCACAGTGGGCAAGACCTGGGTGTGGGAGTTCATGCGCGAGCACAAGGCGGAGATTCGTGCGCTGCGCCGGCAGCGCAAGCGGCGCAAGCCGTACTTCATCGCCGTGGGCCATGCGTGGGCGCTGGACTTGACGTTCGTTCGCTCGCCGCATTGCGCGACGTTCACGGTGCTCGCGATCCTGGACGCGGGCTCGCGCAAGCTGCTGCGCCTCGAGGTGTTGCCCACCAAATGCGCTCTCGTGGTGCTGGGCCATCTGCTCATTGCCTTCGGCTCGTTCGGGCTGCCGGCAGTGCTGCGCACCGACAACGAGGCGATGTTCAGGTCTCGGCTGTGGCTGGCGATGTTGAAGGCCTTGGGCGTCTTGCATCGGCGCGGACCACCGCGTCAGCCCTGGCGCAACGGGCGTATCGAGCGTGTGATCGGCACGCTGAAGGCGACGCTGCGGGGCTTGCGAAGCAAGCGCGGCCTCAAGGCCCTCTTGACGCCGGCCGATGCGTGAGGCGGACGATGCTCAGATGTCGAGCACGTGGCGCAGCATGTGGAACGGTACTCGCCACGTTCCACCGTCGGTGGTGCCGGTGCCGATCGTGGCGGTGCGTTGGTTGATGCGCACGATCACGCCAGTGATGGTCCTGCCGTCGCGATCATCGAACGTGACGGTGTCGCCGCGTTGGAACTCGCGTGCCTTGGTTGCCGCGGTGACGGGCTCTGGCGGCGGCTCGTACGGCGCTTGCTCAGTTCGACGCTCGGCGTCGGTGTAGCCCTGCATCGCCAGGCACGGGATCTTCCAGGTTCGCTTGGTGCCTTCCTCG
>DATMIN010000205.1:0-3994 GCA_035554275.1 Burkholderiaceae bacterium | reverse complement strand
TAGAATTCGATGCGCTCTTCCCTGGGCTCACCCTTCGCTCACCCTGCCGACTGCCGCCATGCACAAGCTCGTTCTGATCCGCCACGGCGAGTCGACCTGGAACCTCGAGAACCGCTTCACCGGCTGGACCGACGTCGGCCTCACGCCGCTGGGCGTGCAGCAGGCGCAGCAATCCGGCCGGCTGTTGAAGGCCGAGGGCTACGAGTTCGACATCGCCTACACCTCGGTGCTGCAGCGCGCGATCTGGACCCTCTGGCACGCGCTCGACCAGATGGAGCGCACCTGGCTGCCGGTCGTCAACGACTGGCGCCTGAACGAGCGCCACTACGGCGCGCTGCAGGGCCTGAACAAGGCCGAGACGGCGAAGAAGTTCGGCGACGAGCAGGTGCTGATCTGGCGCCGCAGCTACGACACGCCACCGCCGGTGCTCGACGCCGCCGACCCGCGCAGCGAGCGCGGCGACCGGCGCTACGCCGCGCTGAAGCCCGGCCAAGTGCCGCTGACCGAATGCCTGAAGGACACCGTCGCACGCGTGCTGCCGTGCTGGGACGACACGATCGCGCCGGCGGTGCGCTCGGGCCGGCGCGTGCTGATCGCCGCGCACGGCAACAGCATCCGCGCGCTGGTGAAATACCTCGACGGCATCTCGGATGCCGACATCGTCGGCCTGAACATCCCGAACGGCATCCCGCTCGTCTATGAGCTCGACGATGCGCTGAAGCCGATCAAGAGCTACTACCTCGGCGACGCCGAGGCCGCCGCGAAGGCTGCCGCGGCCGTCGCGAATCAGGGCAAGGCGTAGCGTTTCAGCCGGCGTGGCGCGCGAGCTGCGCGCCGATCTCGTCCTGCAACTGGCGCGCGAGCGCGCGCCGCTCGGCGCCGGCCGCGGAGCGCGCCGCCAGCAGCGTGAGATGCACGGTCAGCCCGTCGGCGCACGCGACGCGCCACAGGCTCTCGACCAGTGTCGTCGCGCCGACGAACTCGACCGCGCGGCTGAGCGGGCCGCTCGAATCCGAGAACCGCACCGCGACCGGCTGCACCGTCGCGCCGGTCGCGACCGCGGCCTGCAGCAGGTTGGCGTGGAACGGCAGCAGCGCGCGGCCATCGGCCGTGGTGCCTTCGGGGAACACCGCGACCGTCTGCCCTTCCTTCAGCGCCGCGGCGACGAGGTGGACCACGCGCAGCGCATCGCGCTTGCGCTCGCGCTCGAGGTACAGCGTGCCGGCCGCGTTCGCGAGGTGCGACAGCACCGGCCACGACTGGATCGCCGCCTTCGAGACGAAGCGCGCCTGCGGCGCGACCGCGTGGATCGCGGTGATGTCGAGCCACGACACGTGGTTCGCGACCAGCAGCGCGCCGCCCTCGTGCAGGGCGCCCTCGATGCGCAGCTCCAGGCCCATCAGCCGCAGCGTCTCGCGCGACCACCAGCGCACGCGCGCGTGGCGCTGCGCCGCATCGAGCGACGGGAAGCGGAACAGCGCGATCGCCGCGCCATGGAACACGTGCGCGACCGAGCGCACGAGGCGCCCGACGGCGCGCAGCCGCCGCGTCATCGACTCATCGACCCGTGGCGTCGTGCGCGACGTTGCCGGCGACGAGCGTGAGCTTGACGCGCCCGGGCAGCTCCAGGCCGGTAAACGGCGTGTGCTTGCCCTGGCTGCGCAGCGCCGCGGGCGCGACCGTCCAGCGCTCGTCGGGCGCGAACACGCAGACGTCGGCGACACCGCCCTCGACCAGCCGGCCGGCGCTCGCCGCGAGCGAGCCGAGCGCATCGCCGAGCACCGCGACCGGCGCGCTCGTGACCGCGGCCAGCGCGCGCTGCAGCGGCACGCTGTCGTCGTGGCCCCATTTCAGCGCCAGGCTCAGCAGCAGCTCGAGGCCGGTCGCGCCGGGCTCGGCATCGGCGAACGGCAGCGTCTTCGCGTCGGCGGCGACCGGCGTGTGATCGCTCGCGAGCGCGTCGATCGTGCCGTCGGCGAGCGCGGCGCGGATCGCGTCGCGATCACGCTGCTGGCGCAGCGGCGGGGTCAGGCGCATCGCGGCGTCGAAGTAGCCGATGTCGAGGTCGGTCAGGTGCAGCGAGTTGATGCTGACGTCGCAGGTCACCGGCAGGCCTTCGCCTTTCGCGCGCCGCATCAGCTCGATGCCGGCGGCGCTCGACAGCCGGCACAGGTGGACGCGCGCGCCGGTGTCGCGCACCAGCTCGAAGATGGTCGCCAGCGCGATCGTCTCGGCCACGACCGGCACGCCCGACAGGCCCATCCGCGTCGCGAGCGCGCCCTTCGCGGCGACGCCGGTGCCGAGCCAGGCGTCGTTCGGCCGCAGCCAGGTGGTGTAGCCGAAGGTCGCCGCATATTGCAGCGCGCGGTGCAGCACCAGCGTGTCCTTCAGCGGCGCATCGGCGTGCGAGAAGCCGACACAGCCGGCGTCGGTGAGCTCGGCCATCTCGGTCAGCGCCTCGCCGCGCAGACCGCGCGTCAGCGCGCCGAGCGGGTACAGGTGCGAGAGGTTCAGGTTGTGGGCGCGGAACTTCAGCATCTGCACGAGACCCGGCTCGTCGAGCACCGGCTCGGTGTCGGGCAGGCAGACGACGCTGGTCACGCCGCCGGCCGCCGCCGCCGCCATCTCCGATTCGAGCATGCCCTCGTGTTCGTGGCCCGGCTCGCGCAGCCGCGCCGCGAGGTCGACGAGGCCGGGCATGACGGCCAGGCCGCTCGCGTCGATCACGCGATCGGGCTCGAACTCGGCGCTGACCTCGCCGAGCGCGACGATGCGACCGGCCGCGACCGCCAGGTCGCCGATCGCGTCGCGGTTCGATGCCGGATCGATGATGCGGCCGCCGCGGAGGAGCAGTTTCATGCGTTGTTCCCCGCGATGATGCTCATCACCGCCATACGCACCGCGATGCCGAACGTCACCTGCGGCAGGATCACGCTCTGCGCGCCGTCGGCGACCGCCGAATCGATCTCGACGCCGCGGTTGATCGGGCCCGGGTGCATCACGATCGCGTCGGGCTTCGCGACCGCGAGCTTCTCGGGCGTCAGGCCGTAGTTCTTGAAGAACTCGGCGGCGCTCGGCAGCATCGCGCCGCTCATGCGCTCGTTCTGCAGTCGCAGCATGATGATCACGTCGGCGTCGCGGATGCCCTCGGTCATGTCGTGGCACACGCGCACGCCCATCGCCGCAAGATCGCCCGGCACCAGCGTCTTCGGCCCGACCGCGCGGATCTCTGGCACGCCGAGCGTGGTCAGCGCGTGGATGTCGGAGCGCGCCACGCGCGAATGCACGATGTCGCCGACGATCGCGACGCTGAGCTGCGTGAAATCCTTCTTGTAGTGGCGGATCGTGTACATGTCGAGCAGCCCCTGCGTCGGGTGCTGATGCCGGCCGTCGCCGGCGTTCACGACGTGCACATGCGGCGCGCAGTGCTGCGCGATCAGGTACGGCGCGCCGCTCTCGCTGTGGCGCACGACGAACATGTCGGCGTGCATCGCCGAGAGGTTCGCGATCGTGTCGAGCAGGCTCTCGCCCTTTGCAGCGCTCGACCGCGCGATGTCGAGGTTGATCACGTCGGCGCTCAGGCGCTTGGCCGCGATCTCGAACGTGGTGCGGGTGCGCGTGCTGTTCTCGAAGAACAGGTTGAACACGCTCTTGCCGCGCAGCAGCGGCACCTTCTTGACTTCGCGCTCGTTGACGCTGAGAAAGGTGCCGGCGGTGTCGAGGATGTGCTGCAGCACCGCGCGCGGCAGGCCCTCGATCGACAGCAAATGGATCAGCTCGCCGTGCGCGTTGAGTTGCGGGTTGCGTCGCCCGCTCACGCTTCGCGCTCCTCGATCCGCAGGCTGAAGCGGCCCGCGGCGTCGCGCACCAGCGAGAGCTTCCGGTTCGCCGGCAGCTCGATGCGCGCGGCCGCCACCGCGGCGCCGAACGGCAGCTCGCGCCCGCCGCGGTCGACCAGTACCGCGAGCGTCACGCTCGCCGGGCGGCCGAAATC
>DATMIN010000204.1:0-6282 GCA_035554275.1 Burkholderiaceae bacterium | reverse complement strand
GCTGGCGGTACCGCTGCTGCGCGACGACACGGTCAGCGGCGTGCTGATGTTCTTCCGCCGCATCGCAGGCAGCTTCTCGCCGGCGGAGATGGCGCTCGCGCAGTCGTTCGCCGATCAGGCCGGGATTGCGATCGAGAACGTGCGGCTGTTCAACGAGACCAAGGAAGCGCTGGAGCAGCAGACCGCCAGCGCCGAGGTGCTCAAGGCGATCAGCGGCTCGCCCACCGACGTGCAACCGGTGTTCGACAAGATCGTCACGCTGGCGCGCGACCTCGGCAACGCCGCCAGCGCCCTGGTGTTCCGCTTCACGGCCGGCCGGCTGCGCGTGGTGGCCAGCGCGGGCGACGTCGACGTGCCCACCCGTGAGCGCATCGACCAGATGGGGTGGCTGGCGGCGACACGCGGCTTCGCCGCCGGTCGCGCGGTGCTCGACCGGCGGCCGGTGGCGATCGAGAACATCGACGCCGATCCGGACTACGTGCCGACCTTCGCGGCCAGCAGCGCCAAGCGCATCTTCAGCGTTCCGCTGCTGCGCGACGGCGAGCCGATCGGGGCGATCAACCTGGCCTGGCAGACGCCCGGCCCGATCCCGCGCAGCGTGCCGCGCGTGTTGCAAACCTTTGCCGACCAGGCGGTGATCGCGATCCAGAACGTACGGCTGTTCAACGAGACGAAGGAAGCGCGCGCCGCGGCCGAGACCGCCAACGAGGCCAAGAGCGCCTTCCTCGCGACCATGAGCCACGAGATCCGCACGCCGATGAACGCGGTGATCGGCATGAGCGGCCTGTTGCTCGACACGCCGCTGAGCGACGAGCAGCGCGACTTCGCCGGCACGATCCGCGACAGCGGCGACGCGCTGCTGACGATCATCAACGACATCCTCGACTTCTCGAAGATCGAGGCCGGGCGGATGGACATCGAGCGCCAGCCGCTCGACCTGCGCGAGTGCGTCGAGTCGGCGCTCGACCTGATCGCGCCGCGCGCGGCCGAGAAGCAGCTCGACCTGGCCTACGTGTTCGAGGGCGACGTGCCGGGCGCGGTGCGGGGCGACGTGACGCGGCTGCGCCAGGTGCTGCTGAACCTGCTGTCGAACGCGGTCAAGTTCACCGAGCACGGCGAGGTGGTGCTCGCGGTCACGGCCGAGCGCGGCGACCGGCTCCAGTTCAGCGTGCGCGACACCGGCATCGGCCTGAGCGACGCGGGCCTGGCGAAACTGTTCCAGAGCTTCAGCCAGGCCGACAGCTCGACCACCCGCAAGTACGGCGGCACCGGCCTGGGCCTGGCGATCAGCAAGAAGCTCGCCGAACTGATGGGCGGCACGATGAGCGCCGAGAGCGCCGGGCCCGGCCAGGGCAGCACCTTCCGCTTCACGATCGAGGCGCCGGCCGCACCGCTGCCGGCCGGCAGCCGGCGCGACTTCCTCGGCGAGCAGCCGGCGCTGAAGGGCCGGCGGATGCTGGTCGTCGACGACAACGCGACGAATCGCCGCATCCTCGCGCTGCAGGCCGCCAAGTGGGGCATGGTGTCGCAGGACACCGAGTCGCCCGACGAGGCGCTGCGGATGCTGCAACGCCAGGCCTACGACCTGGCGATCGTCGACATGCACATGCCCGGCATGGACGGCCGCGCGCTGGCCGAGCGCATCCGCGCCGCCGGGCACACGCTGCCGCTGGTGCTGTTCACCTCGCTCGGCCACCGCGACAGCGCCGACACCCTGTTCGCCGCGGTGCTGACCAAGCCGCTGCGCCAGAGCCAGCTGTTCGACACGCTGGTGACCCTGCTCGCGCACGACCCCACCCCGAAGCCCGGGCCGGCGGCGGCCGCCAAGCCGCGCGTCGATGTCGGGCTGGCCACGCGCCACCCGCTGCGCATCCTGCTCGCCGAAGACAACGTCGTGAACCAGAAGCTGGCGCTGCGCCTGCTGCAGCAGATGGGCTACCGCGCCGATCTGGCGAGCAACGGCCTCGAGGCGATCGAGAGCCTCGAGCGCCAGCCCTACGATGTGGTGCTGATGGACGTGCAGATGCCCGAGATGGACGGGCTCGAGGCGTCGCGCCGCATCACGGCGAAGTGGCCCGCCGGCGCGCGCCCGCGCATCGTCGCGATGACGGCCAACGCGATGCAGGGCGACCGGGAGGAATGCCTGGCCGCCGGCATGGACGACTACGTGACCAAGCCGATCCGGGTCGAGGCGCTGGTGCAGGCGCTGAACGGCGCGACGGCACGCACCGACCGATGAAGGAACGACGAGATGAGCGACAACACCCCTGACGTGATCGACCGCGTGGCGTTCGCCGAGCTCGAGGCCTCGGCGGGCGCCGACTTCGCGCTCGAGCTGGTCGACACCTTCCTCGAAGAAGCGCCGACGATGCTGGCCGAGCTGCGCCGCGCGCACGCGGCCGCGAACGCCGACGCGTTCCGGCGCGCGGCGCACTCGCTGAAATCGAACAGCCTGACCTTCGGCGCGACCGAACTCGCCCGCCAGGCCCGCGCGCTCGAGCTGCAAGGGCTGCCCGCCGACAGCGCGCCGCTCGACGCGCTCGATGCCGCCTACGCGCGCGCCGCCGCCGCGCTGAAGGGGTTGCGCCATGCGTGAGCTGCGCGCCTCGGGCGCACGCCTGCTGGTGGCCGACGACAACAAGGTCAACCGGCTGCTGCTGACGCGCAGCCTCGAGCTGCAGGGGCACCGCGTGGCCAGCGCCGAGAACGGCCGCGTCGCGCTCGAGCTGCTGCGCGCCGGCCTCGACAACCAGGCGTTCGACCTGCTGCTGCTCGACATGGAGATGCCCGAGCTCGACGGCTTCCAGGTGCTCGAGCAGCTCGCCGCCGACCGCGTGCTGCGCGATCTGCCGGTGATCGTGACCTCGTCGCTCGAAGGCATCGCGCACATCGTGCGCTGCATCGAACTCGGCGCGGAAGACTACCTGCACAAGCCGGTCAACCCGGTGCTGCTGAAGGCGCGCATCGGCGCGAGCCTCGAGAAGAAGCGCCTGCGCGATCAGCAGCAGGAGCTGGTGCGCCGCTTCGCCACGCCCGAGGTCGCCCAGGACCTGCAGCAATCGGGCTTCGCGCTCGGCGGCCGGCGCGTGCAGGGCACGGTGATGTTCTCCGACATCCGCGGCTTCACCGCGCTGGTCGAATCGCAGCCGCCGGAAGAGACGATCGAGCTGCTCAACACCTACTACACGCTGATGTTCGACGCGATCAGCGGCCACGGCGGCGTGGTCAACCAGATGATCGGCGACGGCCTGATGGCGATCTTCGGTGCGCCGCTGCCGCTGGCCGACCACGCCGGCGCCGCCGTGCGGGCCGCGCTCGACATGATCGAGATGATCGAGCTGCTCAACGCCGAGCGCGCCGCCGAGGGCAAGCGCCACATCCGCATCGGCGTGGGCATCGCGACCGGTGAGATGGTGGCCGGCTACACCGGCACGCAGCAGCGCGCCACCTACACCTGCATCGGCGACACGGTGAACCTGGCGGCGCGGCTCGAGGCGCACACGAAGGTCGCGCAGCGCGCGGTGCTGATCGACGCGACGACGCGCGCGAGCCTCGGCGAACGGCACCGCTGCGACGCGCTCGGCGAGGCGCAGTTCCACGGCAAGGCGCAGCCGGTGGCGGTGTTCGCGGTCGAGACGCGCGCGGGCTGAGGCCCGCGGCGCAGCACCACGCTGTACGGCGTACGCTTCGTTTTTCGATGCCTGCCCACGGAGCGCGACCACCATGCTGCACCCCCAAGCCCGCGCGCTGCTCGATCTGATCGAGGCGCGCCAGATCCCGCCGACCCACACGCTGCCCGTCGCCGAGGCGCGCGCCCTTTACCGCGACCGGCGCGCGTTCTCGCAGCCCGCGCCGCCCGACGTGGCGCAGCTGCGCGAGCTGCAGGCGAGCGGCCCGCACGGCGCGATCCCGCTGCGGCTCGTGCGCCCGCTCGGCAGCGCCGAGACCGCCGTGCTGCCGGTGCTCGTCTACTACCACGGCGGCGGCTGGGTGATCGGCGATCTCGACACCCACGACACGCTGTGCCGCGAGCTCGCGAACCAGTCGGGCTGCGCGGTCGTCTCGGTCGACTACCGGCTCGCGCCCGAACACGTGTTCCCGGCCGCCGTCGACGACGCGCTCGCGGCGACGCAGTGGGTCCATCACCACGCGGCCGAGCTGCACCTCGACCCGGCGCGCCTCGCGGTCGGTGGCGACAGCGCCGGCGGCAACCTCGCCGCAGTCGTCGCGCTGCTCGCGCGCGATGGCGGCGAGCTGCCGATCGCGTTCCAGCTGCTGATCTACCCGGCGACCGAGCAGCACCGCAGCCACGCCTCGCACACCGAGAACGGCCAGGGCTACCTGCTGACGACCGACACGATGAACTACTTCGCCGACCACTACCTGCCCGAGCGCGCCGCCTACGACGACTGGCGCGCCTCGCCGCTGCGCCGCGACGACCTGTCGAACCTGCCGCCGGCGCTGGTGCTGACCGCCGGCTTCGACCCGCTGCGCGACGAGGGCCAGGCCTACGCCGAGGCGCTCACCGCGGCGGGCAACCGCGCGAGCCATGTGTGCTTCGACCGCGAGATCCACGGCTTCATCCTGATGGGCAAGGTGCTCGACGAGGCCAACACCGCGGTCGCGCTGTGCGCGGCCGAGCTGCGGCGCGTGTTGCACGCGGCGGCGTGAGGGCGGCGATCGTGCGCGCGCTGGCGGCGCTGCTGCCGGCCGCGCTGCTCGAGGCGTGCGCGAGCAGCCCGCACAGCGACGCGCCGGTCGCACCGTTGTCGATGTTGGCGGCCACGCCCTGCCCCGACGGCCTGCCCGCCGCGACGCGCTGCATCAGCGGCCGCGACACGGCCGGCGCGTACTACTGGATCGCGGTGCCACCGGCGTGGGCCGGCGTGCTGGTGCTGCACGCGCATGGCGGCCCCGAGCTCGGTGAGCCGCGCACCGAGCGCACCGCGCAAGACCTGAAGCGCTGGGCCGTGATGCTGCGCGCCGGCTATGCGTGGGCCGGCTCGACGTATGCGCAAGGCGGCGTCGCGGTACGCGCCGCGGCCGCCGACACCGAGCGGCTGCGCGGGCTGTTCACCACGCTGGTCGGCGCGCCGAAGACGACGATCCTGCACGGCCAGAGCTGGGGCGCGAGCGTCGCCGCGAAGGCCGCCGAGACCTATCCGACGAGCTACGACGCGCTGCTGCTGACCAGCGGCGTGCTCGGTGGCGGCACGCGCTGGTACGACTTCCGGCTCGACCTGCGCGTGGTCTACCAGGCGCTGTGCCGCAACCACCCGCGCGCCGACGAGCCGCAGTACCCGTTGTGGCAGGGCCTGCCACCCGGCTCGACGCTGACGCCGGCCGAACTCGCGCGCCGCGTCGACGAATGCACCGGGTTGCGCCTGAAGCCGGCCGAGCGCACGGCCGCGCAGCAGCGCAACCTCGACACGATCTTGAAGGTCGTGCGCATTCCCGAGCGCTCGCTGATGGGCCACCTCGCATGGGGCACCTGGCACTTCCAGGACATCGTGTTCAAGCGCCTCGACGGTGGCAATCCGTTCGGCAACAGCGGCGCACGCTACGCCGGCTCGGCCGACGACGCGGCGCTGAACGCCCAGGTCGCGCGCTACCGGGCCGATGCGGCCGCCGTCGCGCGCTTCGGCGCCGACACCGATCTGACCGGCCGGATCGCGGTGCCGGTGCTGACGACGCACGCTACCTCCGACCCGATCGCGTTCGTCGAACTCGAAAGCAGCTTCCGCGACACGATGGCCGCGGCCGGCCATGCCGACACGCTGGTGCAGACCTTCACCGACGAACACGAGCACAGCTACCTCGCCGACCCGGAATACGCGGTGCTGATGCAGGCGCTGCTCGCCTGGCAGCGCGGCGGCGCGAAGCCGACGCCGGCCGGCGTGGCCGAGCGCTGCCGCGCGCTGGAGGCGCAGTTCGGCGCCGGCTGCCGGTTCGTCGTCGACTACCGCCCGGCGCCGCTGGCCGAGCGCGTCACGGCGCGCACGCCGTGAGGCGCGCGCTCGTCATGGCGCGGTGAGCGGCGCCGCCGCGCGCTTGCGCTTCGCGCGCCACGCGCCGAACAGCACGACCACGCCGGGCACGATGATCGCGGCCCAGATGAACTTCTCGAGGTGGTGCTGGACCCACGGGATGTTGCCGAACGCATCGCCGGCCAGCACCAGCCCGCCGACCCACAGCGCCGCGCCGAGCACGTCGTAAAGCGTGAACTTGCGCCGCGTCATCATCGCCACACCGGCGACGAACGGCGCGAACGTGCGCAGGAAC
>DATMIN010000203.1:0-9621 GCA_035554275.1 Burkholderiaceae bacterium | reverse complement strand
GATCCGGCACCCGACTGCATCCGGCGACGCTCGCACTCAGCAAGCAGCTGCTGCCGGTGTACGACAAGCCCATGGTCTACTACCCGCTCAGCACGCTGATGATGGCCGGCATTCGCGAGATCCTCGTCATCAGCACCCCGCAGGACACGCCGCGCTTCGAGGCGCTGCTCGGCGACGGCAGCCGCTGGGGCCTGAACATCGGCTACTGCGTGCAGCCGAGCCCCGACGGGCTCGCGCAGGCGTTCATCCTCGGCCGCGACTTCGTCGCCGGGCACCCGAGCGCGCTGGTGCTCGGCGACAACATCTTCTACGGCCACGACCTGCAGCGGCTGCTGCGCCAGGCCGCCGAGCGCGAGCACGGCGCATCCGTCTTCGCATACCACGTGACCGACCCGGAACGCTACGGCGTGGTCGCGTTCGACGCGCAGCAGCGCGCGCTGAGCATCGAAGAGAAGCCGGCGCAGCCGAAGAGCAACTACGCGGTCACCGGGCTGTACTTCTACGACGAGCAGGTGTGCGACATCGCCGCGCAGATCAAGCCGTCGGCGCGCGGCGAACTCGAGATCACCGACCTCAACGCGGTCTACCTGCAGCAGGGCCAGCTCAGCGTCGAGATCATGGGCCGCGGCTTCGCCTGGCTCGACACCGGCACGCACGACAGCCTGCTCGAGGCCGGCCAGTTCATCGCGACGCTCGAGAAGCGCCAGGGCCTGAAGGTCGCGTGCCCGGAAGAGATCGCCTACCGCTCCGGGTGGATCAACGCCGAACAGGTACTCGCGCTCGCCAAGCCGATGCTGAAGAACGGCTACGGGCAGTACCTGCAGCACATGCTGGTGGACAAGGTCTACCCGTGACGATCAGCCGCGCGGCACGCCTCGCCGCGGCCACGCGAGCCGGTCACTTCGAGGCGGCCTGGCCGCTCACCGGGTACAGGAAGTATTTCGAGACCAGGCCCCAGTCGCTGCCCGGCACCCTCCATTCCAGCTGCGGCTGCGGGCCGGCGCCCTCGATGACGACGTAGTAGGGGCGACCGGCGTCGAAGTCGACGATCGATTGACGCGCCGTGGTCACGTAGACCTTGCCGGCACCGTCGCGCACGCGGAACTCGTGCTTGCCCGGCAGCATCGAGACCACCCAGCCCTTGTCGCCAGACAGCCCGGTGCCCGGCCCGAGGCGCCCGCAGGTGCCTTTCGCGTGCGCCTGCTGCGCCTCGCTGTCCGAGGGCGCGGGCACCAGCGCGAACGCGGGTGCCGCGGCCAGGCAGAGCAGCGCAGCGAGGTGTCGCATGCTTAGAGAACTCAATTGAGCGTCCGCCCGTCGCCGAGCAGGTTGTCGTGGCAGTCGAAGCCCGCGTTCAGGCATTTCGTCACCCACGCCTTCATCGTCGCGTCGTCCCACGCGCCGAACCAGTCGGCATGCAGGCTGTAGCCGCCGGTGCCCTTGTAGTTGTCAGAGCTGAGCTTCCAGAACCCGGCGATGCCGGGCTCCGTCACCAGGTACTGCGCGATCAGCGTGATTGCCGGCAACGGCACCGGGTGCGTCGTCGGGCAGCCGTTCACGTTCGGTCGCGGCGAGCCGTCGGGGTAGACCGTGCCGACCCCGTAGGCCATATGCGACTTGTGATCGGGGCTGTCGAGATTCACGCCATCCCAGCACTGAGGGAAGTCCACGCTCTGCCACAGCTGCGCGCCCACATCGCAGTTACCGATGTGGTCGCCGTTGTTGACGTTCTGATTGTTCGGCCCGCCGTAGCAGTGAAAGCCGCCGGTGGGGAAGCTGCCGTCGGGCCCGGTCCGCGCCGGGTTGCCGGCGATCATGCGCAGCCCCTTCGGGAACGGCACGATCTTCGTAATGTTGGCGCCCTCGATACCCTGATAGCCAGTCTTGTAGTAGAAGTTGGTGCCGACCGGCACGATCGGCTGGCCGGTGCGCGTGTCGATCATGGTCGGGAACCAGTACGCGGTACGGTTCAGCGTGCCGCCGGAGCAGGTGCTCCCGCCCGTGGCGTTCAGGCTCTCTGTCGTGCTGCTCGCGTCGGCCAGCGAGTTGCCCGCGAAGGTGTGAAGATGCGCCGCGCCCGGCTTGCCCGGGTAGACGATCGGGTCGTCGTTGCTGATGTGCGAGTACGGGCAGGGGACGCGGAATGCACCCCCGACTCCAAAGGACACGGGGGTGTAGACGGACTGGGTAAGCTGGTTGGCATTGAGCGTGATGACGCGCGGTCCGCTGAAAGCGATGCTCGGCTTTGGAATGAGCGCGGTGTTGACGACCGGCATGGCACCGTCAATCTGCGTCACGGATGGCGCCGTGACCTGTACTTCGCACCATTTCCCGTAGGCCATGCCGGACAGGTCCGCACCGAACCACGCTGCGGAGCACTGCATCCCCTGCCGCATGACCGTCGTAGCCCACTTCGCGCCGTCGCCGATGCGCAGCGTCGCGCCGATCGGGGCATCGATCAGGTCTTGCCGCTCCTCCTGGCCGGCGCGCACCCAGGCCGTGACTGTGGAAGTCGACGTGGAAGGCGCAGGCGCAGGCGCAGCTGCAGGTGCAGATGCTGGGGCAGGTGCAGGTGCAGCAGGTGCAGCAGGTGCAGGTGCAGGTGCAGGTGCAGGTGCAGGTGCAGGTGCAGCAGGTGCAGGCGCAGCTGCAGGTGCAGGGGCAGGGGCAGGGGCAGGGGCAGTTACTCCGCCACCTTCCTTGGACCGCCCCCAGCCGTTGCCCCGCGCCGCCTGTGTCTGCGCCAGTGCAGAGGTGTCGTCGACAAGGCTGCTCGCCATCGAGTCGATGCCGGTGGCCGACTGGCTCCCGCCGCCGCACGCGGATAGGACCGCGGCGAACAGTGCGCAGAGCGTCATTGGAAGGTGAGCCGGCGCGGCGCGGTCATTTTGGATCATGTGGTGTCTCACTCGGGGTTCAATTGGCGATCTCTACGGGTGCAAGCAGCCGTAGAGATCGGGGACGCGAGTGGACCGACAGGGTCGGTATGGCGCAGAGCGCGTTTTCGCTGGCAATGGTCGTTCACCACGGAGGTGCAACGATCACACCACCTTGGAATCGGCGGTCGCGCGGTACTACTTGAGCCCTCACGTGCGTTCCAAATGTCTCTCTCGTAACTTGAGGTAAGTCGCGCGTAGAGAGAGTGTGGTTGGGGTCGTCTCGAAGCGGACGACGAGGAACAGCAAAGCAGTGGCTCGATCATGCAGTGGGCGGCATCGGAAGGCGAGGTTTCAAGGTCTGCCGGCGCACCGGCTTTGAGCCCGTGCAGACGCCATGCCCGACATGAAACCGCCTTGAAAGCGCCTCTTTGTGTTGCCTTTTGCGCCCGAATTGGGCGCCCGCTGACCGCGTGCTCTTACATGTCCGACGCGACGTGGTCGACTTGCGTACAGCCCGGAAACCGGGCTTACGTCTGCGTACGCGACGTAGTGCGAAGTGCAACTGCTCGATACCGCGCAATGCAGCGACAGGTACGACTCCGGCCTATGGTCGTCATCGACGCTCGACCAGTCGAGCGGCCGCTACGGCTGCCCGCGACTTGGCTGTGCTACGCGAGCGTGTCGGTTAAGTGACGTTCGCGCTGCGCGGCGAACACTTTGAACGCAGTGAGGAACTCGAAGCCATAGACGGAGTCCGGCTCTAGCACGTTCCCCTCTGCCCACTCGTTCCACGACTTGAGCATCAGTACGGGGCGCGCATCCGGAAATCGAGCGAAGTGCGCCGAGGCCGCTTCCAATTGGCCACGAAATGCGCCGACGTCCAGCCCGGCGTAAATGACCCCACGGCGGCCATGCCGCGGAGTGGTATCCCAGCCCGTAAAGATCGTCGGCGCAAACCGACTTTCCGCATCTTGGGGGATGGCATGACGCGCCAGCCGCGAGAAGTCAAACCGCCTTGGGCCCAGCTCAACGGAAAACCGGCGCGACATATGCTCCTTCAAGTAATTTAGGAACAACTTATTACGCCGCGTCAGGAAACCGAAGGCATTTGAGTACTTATCTAGCTCAGCGGCGAGAGATTGGCCGCTGGAAACCCCATCCCCGAGAAAGTACATTCCAGCGAAGCCTCGTTTCTCGGCCAGAGTCCTCCACTGATCAATGAAAGCGGAACAGTCCGGGACAGCATGTGGGTTGTAAATGAAGAATACGGGCTTTCCGTCGATCTTTATATAGTTGTCGGATTCAAAATGCCGGCACGCACGGTCAAAATATCTCGCATAGTCGTCCGCCCCAAGGTACTTCTGCTCGCACAGCAGAATATTCTTTGATTTGTCGTACCAAGAGTGATTCGCCCAAGCGAGGCAGTATTTGAATCGAAGTTTCTCCTTCAATACCAACTCGATGGGGCGTTCAAGCAGTTGCTTCCCGCCCCCGAACCAATAGTCCCACACCGCGAACCCGCTGATCCCATGACTCGATGCAATCTCCCACTGGAGTTCGAGCGTCGCGGGATCCGTCAAGCAGTACTCGCCGAGCGGCGAAATCGGCCGCCGGATACGGTGGTCGCCCGACCAGGTTCTCGCCTGTCGCAGATGCGTCCACTCTGTGAAGCCTGGTCCCCACCATTGATTGTTCTCGGGCACCTCGTGAAACTGGGGAAGGTGAAACGCGAGGCTAATCAGATCCTTGGTCATAGAGTTGGTTGTTTGATTTCCTTGCGGCACCACGCCACCTCGGTGTGGGCGTCGCGGCCGTCACTCGCCCCGCGGGTCCAGCGATCCGGCCACAGTCGCTGTCGAAGTCCGGTGCGCTCCGGCGTAGATCTGAAGCATGCGATCGACCTTCAGTTCCCAGTCGAACTCGCTCCTGACCTTGGCGAGCCCGGACTGACCGAGACGCTGCCGATCGTGACGCGAGCTTGCCATTGCCACCATTGCGGCAGCAAACCGCGCGACGAAAGCTTGCTGGGATATTTCAGGAGATACCAGCATCCCGCACCGGTCGTCCAGGTAGTCCAGCGGGCCACCCCAAGCCGTGGCAATCACCGGCTTGGCCATCGACATCGCTTCCAGCACCACCGCACCGCCGCACTCGAGGAGGCTGGGCAGCACCAAGCAGTCGGCAAGGGCGAGCCGCTGCGCGCAGGCCGACTGAGGGAGCCAGCCCGCGAAGTGCACACTTCCCGGCGCACCCTCACCAGCCTCGAGACCCAATTCGGCCGCAAGGCGTTCAAGGGTCGCACGCTCGGCGCCGTCGCCCAGGATCGACAGCCGGATCGGGGTCGCGCGGCAGGCCGTCGCGAAGGCACGCAGCAATAGATCGACCGCCTTCCAGTCGACGAGACGGCCCATAAACACGAAATGCACGACCGGGTCTGGCGGGGGACTCGACACGGGCGCTTGCCAGAGCGTCAAATCTACGCCGTTCTCGACCAACTCCACCACGTCGCGGGAAGCCCCGGCGGGCAGCGCCGCACGCGTTCGACGGTTCGCCACGAGCAGCGTTGCCGCAAGACGCTTGCCAGGCATGATTGCGTTCAACGCTGAGGCGCTCGCACGTCCGAGGAAGAGGAACGCGCGTTCGGCCAGACCCCGCGCGCGCTGGAACGCCGGCGGATAGTCCATCCCGCCGTTCATCGGCCCGATCACCACCGGCACGCCGAAGCCGAACAGCATCGACGGCTCGCGCGGCGAGACCGGCATCGGCTGGTGCACGACGTCGATCCGCTCCCGCTCGACGAGCCGGCGCACGATGCGGCGCTGCGCCCATTGCGTCGACAGGCGCGACAGGAAGCCGAAGGTCAGGTACGAGACGCGGTCGGGCAGGCGCTGGCCGAGCCGCCACATCGCGCGGTGAAAGGCGGTGTCTTCGATGTAGACGATGTTCGGGTCGCCGGGGTACAGCGCCTCGAGTTCGTCGCGCGTGCGCGCGTGCGTGACGAGCCAGACCGGCAGGCCGCGCCGGCGCATCACGCGGAAGTAGTGCAGCGGCAGCGCGGCCTCGCCACCAAAGCGCGCCGACGCATGCTCGGCCGCGATCAGCACGCGCAGCGGCGCGCTCACGCGGGCGCCCCGTCGCGCGGCTCGGCCGGCGTGCGCACCACGATGCGCGCCGGCACGCCGACCGCGGTCGCGTGCGCCGGCACGTCGCGCAGCACGACCGCGTTCGCGCCGATCACCGCGTGCTCGCCGATCGTGACGCCGCCGAGGATCTTCGCGCCGGCACCGACATCGACATGCCCGTGCAGCACCGGCGCGCCCGGCACCGGGCCGCCGGTGCCGAGCGTGACCTGCTGCATCAGCATGCAGTTCGGCCCGATGCGCGACTCGGGGTGCACGACCACGCCGTTCGGATGCGGCATCATCAGGCCCCCGGCGACCGTGCAGGTGGGCGGCACGTCGGCGCCGCAGACGATGCTCCAGAAGCGATGCCGCAGCGTCGCCAGCGAGCGCTGCAGCGGGGCGCGCCAGCGCGGTGCCTCACGCGCGCGCTGGTAGGCACGGATCGCAGCCACCAGCGAGCGCGACGGATACCACTGCCAAAAGCGCTTGTACTCGCGCGACCAGTCGGGCACGCGCGCCGAGATGCCGTCTTCGGCCAGCGGCGGCTCGGTCATCGCCACCGGCTCGGCCGCGCTCGGCGCCGGTGCACCGCGCTGCGGTCGATCGATCGGGGTCTGCGCGCCGCTCACTGGAGTACCTTCGTGCTGCGCACTACGGTGTATTCGCCCTTCGGGCGGCCGGGCGGGCTCATGCCGACCCCGACAAGACGCGAAACGCGAGCCGGCGCCGCAACGCGCTGGCCACGTCCGGCCCGATGCCGGCGACGCGGAAGCCGGCGCGCGCGCCGAACCAGCCGCTCGCCACCAGCAACAACCCGGTCGCCTCGGCGCCGAGTTCATTGACCTCGGCGAGGTCGATCGTCAGCGGCGCGTCGCTCGCGCTGCATTGCGCGAGCGCCGTGCGCAGCGCATCGAGCTCGGCGTCGATCCAGGTGCCGCCGAGCCGCAACGTCGTGCCGTGCTCGGCGCGCAGCACGTCGAGGCGCTTCGGTTGGTCGCCGCCCCGGCCGCGACGCCAGGCCAGCAGCGCGTCGGGCACGACGCGCGTCGCCACGAGCCCGGCCGCCTGCAGCGCATCGCGCCCGTAGCGGCGCCACAGCGCCGGCTCTTCCGAGACGCGCCAGAGCCACTCGAGCCCGAGCGCCTGCATCGACGCCGGCGCGCGCCGCACCGTGCCCGCGGCGAAATTCATCACCGCACCGAGATGCGCGAGCACCGGCGCGCGCAGCCGCGTGGCGTTGTGCTCGATCCAGGCCTGGCCCTTGCGCGCGCCGAGCGAGACGACGACGAACTTCGCGCCGCTGTCGTTGATGCGCGCGATCTGTTCGTCGCCGCTCATCGAGGCGACCGGGCCGAAGCCGGCCGCGTCGAAGCCGACGCAGCGCAAGCCGCCGCCGTGCGCGTTGATGCGCTCGCAGGCGCGCGCCGCGGCGCCGGGCTGGCCGCCGAACAGATAGACCGGCAACGGCGCGCCGGTGTGCGCGACCAGGGCCTCGAACACGTCGGCCCCCGAGACGCGCTCGCGGATCGGCAGCCCGAGCAGCCGGGCGACCCAGACCACCGGCATGCCGTCGGCCAGGCACAGGTCGCTGCGCAGCACCGAGCCGCGAAACGCCGCGTCGTCGAGCGCGGTCATCGCGAAATTGAGGTTCGGCGTCGAGACGAAACAACGCAGGTCGGCGAAGGCATCGCGGCGGATCCGCTCGACCGCGTCGTGCAGGCCGATCACGTCGAACGGCAGGCCGAGGACGCTGACCACGCGCCGCTGAAAATCGGCGCGCGGCTCGAGCCGGGCCGGCGCGAGCGCAGCCGATGCCGGCGGCATGGTCGGTTGGTCAGCGGCCGCTGTCATCACGCTTCGTTCGCACCCATTCAACCTGTCGCCGGGTAAAGAGTCTGACATACACCGGCAGCTTCGACGCGATGTAGAACGGCATCCGCGCCAGCTCGCCCGACGTGACGATGGCGCGCCCGTCGCGCGCCCACGCAAGCATCACGCCGAGCCCGATCAGCAGCAGCGCCACGATCGCGATCGCCGCGGCCACGCCGCTGCCGCCGATCGCCCGCCACGCCGCGGCCACCACCAGCAGCGCGACGATGCCGAGCACCAGCGCCGCCAGCGGCGGCACCATCAAATCGAGCGCCATGCCGAGCAGGCGCGCATCGCGGCGCCGCAGCGCGCCGCCAAGCAGGCGCGGCCCGAGCGCGGCGATCACCGCCAGGTGGCCGTGTTCCCAGCGCGTGCGCTGCGACGCCACCGCGGCCGGGTCGGTGGGGAAGACGCTGGTGACGAGCGCGCCCGGGCAGAACGCGGGCGCGTGGCCGTCGAGCGCGAGGGCGACGCCGAGCTGCAGGTCCTCGACGAGGTGGCCGCTGGCCAGCGGCGCGCGGCGGATCACGTCCCACGGAAACGCCATGCCCGTGCCCATCAACTGGCACGGCCAACCGAGCGCGGCGCCGCCGAGCGGCCGCAGCTTGTTCTTCACGAGCCACGCGAACTGCGCGATGCGCAGGTTCAGCGCGGCGCCCGCCGGCGCGCGCATCAGGTACTGCGCCTGGACCGGGCGTGCGCACGCCTCGCATTGCGCAGCAAGGCGGTCGAGTGCGAGCGGCTCCAGCAGGCAATCGGCGTCGACGATCAGCACCGTGCGCGGCGGATCGCGCTCGAGCGCGCGCACGCCGAAGTCGAGTGCGTAGCCCTTGCCGCGCAGCGCCGGATCGCGGCGCTCGACGACCTGCGCGCCGGCCGCGCGCGCGACCTCGGCGGTGCGATCGCTGCAGTTGTCGGCCACGACCAGCAGCCGGTCGCCGGCGCGCAGCTGCGCGAGCACCGCACGGATCGACCGTTCGATGCCGGCGGCCTCGTCGTGCGCGGGCATCAGCACCGCGATCGAGCCCGTGCGCGGCGGGTTGGTTTCGCCATCGTCACGCCGACGCCGCGATGCCGCGACAATCTCGAGGCACAGCACCGCGGCCGGCACGATGACCAGCGCGGCCAGCAGCGCGAGCAATGCGTCGAGCGCGGTCATCGGCGTCACGCCGCCGCCCCCGCGGCGACCCGCGCCGAAGACGACGCGGCGAACAGCGCGCACAGCTTCGCGGCTTCGCGGTCGATGTCGTGGCGTGCGAGGGCGCGCTCGTGCGCGGCGTCGCCCATCCGCGCGAGCTGATTGGCCGGCGCGTTCAAACACGCGCGCATCGCCTCGGCCAGCGCCTCGACATCGCCGGCCGCGACCAGCCAGCCGTCGACACCGTCGCGCACGAGTTCGGGAATGCCGGCGACGAAGGTCGTGACGACGGGCCGGCGCAGCGCCATCGCCTCCATCAGCACGACCGGCAGGCCCTCGGCGAAGCTCGGCAGCACGAGCGCGCGCGCCGCGAGGATCTCGGCGCGCACCTCGGCGCTGCCGATCCAGCCGGTGATGCGCACGCGCCCGGCCAGGCCGAGCGACGCCACCAGCGATTCGATCGCCGCGCGCATCTCGCCGTCGCCGGCGAGCACCAGGCGCGCATCGACGCCTTGCGCGACGAGCTTGTGCAGCGCCTGCACGAGCAGCAGCTGGCCCTTCTGCTCGCACAGGCGGCCCACGCACACCAGCGTGTTCGACACGGCACCGGCCA
>DATMIN010000202.1:0-5079 GCA_035554275.1 Burkholderiaceae bacterium | reverse complement strand
GGCCGGGAAGCGGTGCTCGGGTGCGAGCCGGTAGTCGAGCGCGACGACGGCCGCGCCGCTGCGCTTCGCGAGCTGGCGGCACAGGCTGTCGTGCGTCTCGAGGTTGCCGATCGTGAAGCCGCCGCCGTGCAGGTAGAGCAGCACCGGCAGCGCATCTTTCGTCGGTGCATACAGCCGTGCGCGCAGCGGCGTGCCGTCGCCGCCCGGGATCGCGACCTCTTCGACGCGCGCGAGCGGCGCCCGCGGCAGCTCGAGGATCTCGGACGCGGCCTCGTACGCGCGCCGCGCCGCGCCGGCGCCGAGCGCCTGGTACGGCGGTCGGTTCGCGCGGCGGATGTTCTCGAGCAGCTCGACCATTCGGCGCGTGAGCGTCGGCGTGGGCGGCAGCGCGGTCATCGGCGTCAGAAGATCGAGTCGCGGTCGATGCCCTGGCGCGCCATGCGGCGGCGCAGTTTCAGCAGCGCCTCCTGCTGGATCTGGCGGATGCGCTCGCGCGTGAGACCGAGCCGCTCGGCCAGCACCTCGAGCGTTTCGGGTTCGCGGTCGCCAAGGCCGTAGCGGCCGCAGACGACCTCGCGCTCGCGCTCGTTGAGTTCGTCGAGGCCGTGGTTCAGCAGCACCTCGACCTCGTTGCTCAGCGTCAGGCTCATCGGGTCGGTCGCGCCGTCGTCGGCCACGCCGTCGAGCACCGAGTCGCCGTTGCCCTCGCCCGGGTGGCGCTCGATCGGCGCGTCGAGCGAGGTCGGCTGCTCGGCGAACTTGAGCAGCGCGTCGACCTCCTTCACCGGCCGGCCGACCGCCTGCGCGATCTCGTCGACGCGCACCGGCCGGTCGCCGTGCCCGGCGCTGACCGCGAGCGCCTCGAGCGCGCGGCGCGCCCTCAGCACCTGGTTCAGCTCGCGCACGATGTGCACCGGCAGCCGCACGATGCGCGCCTGATGCATGATCGCGCGCTCGATGCTCTGGCGCACCCACCACGACGCGTAGGTCGAGAAGCGAAAGCCGCGCTCGGGCTCGAACTTGCCGATCGAGTGCATCAGGCCGAGGTTGCCTTCCTCGATCAGGTCGGTCATCGGCAGGCCGCGGCCGAGGTAGTTCTTCGCGATGCTCACCACGAGCCGCAGGTTGTGCTCGATCATCACCTGGCGCGCCGCGAAGTCGCCCGCTCGCGCGCGCGTCGCGGTGTCGAATTCCTCCTGCGGCGTCAGCAGCGGCGCGCGGCGGATCTCGCGCAGATAGGCCTGCAACGTGTTGCCGACTTCGCCCTCGCCGGCGGCGAGTTCGCTGCGTTCGGTCGGCGCTTCAGCAACCGCTTCGTCGAGCGCGGCGGGCGCGTCGACATCGACCAGCTGGATGTCGGCGTCGGGCGGCAAGGCGTCGGCCGCATGGCCGTTCAGGTGCGGCGGCGCGGCGTCATGCGGCGCCGCGGGCGGCGGCAGGCGCACAGCCTGGCCGTCGAGCGGTGTGCGCTTGCGGGCCAAGTTCGCTCCTTGCGCGGCGGCGCGTCAGCGCGCCGGCAGCAGCTTGGCCGGGTCGATCGGCTTGCCTTGCCTTCGGATCTCGAAGTGCAGCTTCACGCCGTCGGCATCGGTCGACCCCATCTCGGCGATCTTCTGGCCGCGTCTCACGCTCTGGTCTTCTTTCACCAGCAGCGCCTGGTTGTGCGCGTACGCGGTCAGGTAGGTGTTGTTGTGCTTGAGGATCACGAGGTTGCCGTAGCCGCGCAGCCCCGAGCCGGCATACACGACGCGGCCGTCGGCCGCCGCATAGATCGGGTCGCCGGCCTTGCCGCCGATCACCAGGCCCTTGACCTTGCCGTCCTCGAACGGCGCCACCACCGGCCCGGCCGCGGGCCAGGCCCAGTTGACGTCGTCATCGCCGTCGCGCGGCGCGGCCGGTGGCGCGGCCGCGCTCGGCGGCGGTGCGGAGGCGCCCGTCGCTGCAGCCTTCGGATCGAGCGGTTTGGTCTCGACGCGCGCGGTCGTCACCGGCTTGCTCGCCGCGCTTGCGGGATCGACCCCCGGCGGCAGCACTCGAAACACCTGCCCGACCTCGATGATGTTCGGGTTGTCGATGTTGTTCCACTTGACCAGGTCTTTCCAGTTCTGGCCGTTCTCGAGGCCGATGCGGATCAGCGTGTCGCCCGGCTTGACCGTGTAATAACCAGGCTTGCCGTTGTTCTCGGCGCCGGGCAGCGTCGTGCCGGCATCGGCCGGCGCGGAGGCCGCGCTCGCGGCGGGCGCGGCGGCCGCGACCGGCTTCGATCCTGCGCCACGGTCTTCGACCGGCGCGCGGTTCGGCGTGCTCGTGCAGCCGGCCGCGAGCCACGCGCCGAGCAGCAGCGCGATCGTCCTTCTCACCATCCTGTCGTTGTCCATCGTCATCCTGAAACCAAGCCGGATTTTAGAGGGACGAAGTGCACCGCCTCGCAGGTGTGGCGCTCGTACCCGTCGGCATGCCGGTCCACCACCATCAGCGTCTGACGGTCGGAGCCGCCCTGGCGCACCGGCGAGACCAGCCGGCCGCCGACGGCGAGCTGATCGAGCCATGCATCGGGCAACGCATCGCCGCCGGCCGCCGCGATGATGCTGTCGTACGGCGCATTCGGCGGGTGCCCGCGCATGCCGTCACCATACACCAGCCGCAGGTTCGCGGGCCGCATCGGCGCGAGCAACTCGCGCGCCTTGGCGTGCAGCGGTTGCAGCCGCTCGACCGAGATCACGCTGGTCGCGAGCGACGCCAGCACCGCCGCCTGATAGCCGCAGCCGGTGCCGATCTCGAGCACGCGGCCGAGCGAGCGCGCGGCGCGTGCCGTGGCGCCATCCATCAGCAACTCGATCATCCGCGCGACCACCGAAGGCTTCGAGATCGTCTGGCCGTGGCCGATCGGCAGGCTCGTGTCTTCGTAGGCCTGCGTGACGAGCGCGGCGTCGACGAAGCGATGCCGCGGCACTGTCGCCATCGCTTCGAGCACCGCCTCGTGGCGCACGCCGCTGGCGCGCAGGCGCTGCGCCATGCGCCGGCGCACGTCGGCCGAATCGAGGCCGAGGCCCGACGGCGCGGCGCGCCGCGAGGCGTCGCCGTGGGCGAGATCGAGCGGGCGTTGCGGCCGCAGCAGCGTGCGCGCCGCGGCCGCGGTGGCCTGCAATCGAGGTGCGGGCGCGGCCGGCGCGGCCTTGGGCGCGGGCTTCGGTGTCGCCTTCGGCACCCGCCGCGGTGTCGTGTCGCGGCGCGGGTTCAGGGCATCCAGGCGCAGCGGGAACTTGCGAGCACCCTTGCCGGCACCGCTCATGCAGCGGCCTGGGCGAGCCAGTCGCGCCAGTCGCCCAGCGCGGCGTGCTCGGTCAGGTCGACCTGCAGCGGCGTGATCGAGACCTGGCCGTTCGCGGTGGCGTGGAAGTCGGTGCCGGGGCCGGCCTCGCGCGCGTCGCCGGCCGGGCCGATCCAGTACATCGTGTCGCCGCGCGGGCTGGTCTGCGCGATCAGCGGCTCGCTCGCGTGGCGGCGGCCGAGCCGTGTGACGACGCGCGGCAGCGCTTGCGCATCGGGCCGGTTCGGGATGTTGACGTTGAGCAGGAACGGCGCGCGCACCGGCGGTGCGCGCAGCACGTGGTCGATGATGCTGCGCGCGACCTTCGCGGCGGCGTCGAGATCGCCCCAGCCCTTGGCGACCTGCGAGAACGCGATCGCCGGGATGCCGAACAGGAAGCCTTCCATCGCCGCGGCCACGGTGCCCGAGTACAGCGTGTCGTCGCCCATGTTGGCGCCGTTGTTGATGCCCGAGACCACGAGGTCGGGCCGGTTCGGCAGCACGCCGGTGAGCGCCAGATGGACGCAGTCCGACGGCGTGCCGTTGATGTAGAGGAAGCCGTTGCCGGCGGTGTGCACCGCGAGCGGCCGGTGCAAGGTCAGCGAGTTCGAGGTGCCGCTCGCGTTCTGCTCGGGGGCCACCACGTCGAGGTCGCCGAGGCCCTCGCAGGCCTTCACCAAAGCCGCCAGGCCGGGGGCGAGATAACCGTCGTCGTTCGCGATCAGGATGCGCATGCCGACGATTGTAGGGAGTCGTGTGACGGCGTCGCGTCGGCACCGGATCGCCGCGCCGCCTGGGCGACGTGACGCAACGAACCCGCTGCGTATCATCGCTCGCAACGCCGCGCCCGCGGCCGCCTGACGAGGAGACGAGCGATGCAAGCCTGGGTGTGCGAGAACCCGATCGGGGTCGAGGCGCTGCAGTGGAGAGAGCAGCCGACGCCGCAGCCGCGCTCCGGCGAGGTGCTCGTCGCGATCCGCGCCGCGAGCCTGAACTTCCCGGACCTGCTGATCGTCCAGAACAAGTACCAGATGAAGCCGCCGCTGCCGTTCGTGCCGGGCTCGGAGTACGCCGGCACGATCGAGGCGGTGGGCGACGGCGTGACGCACCTGAAGGTCGGCGATGCGGTCGCGGCGTTCGGCGGCACCGGCGGGTTCGCGACGCACGCGGTCGTGAAGGCCGCGCTGGCGATGCCGCTGCCGCCGGGCTTCGCGTTCGACGACGCCTCGGCGTTCGTGCTGACCTATGCGACCACCCACCACGCGCTGCTCGACCGCGCCGCGCTGAAGGCCGGCGAGACGGTGCTGGTGCTCGGCGCCGCCGGCGGCGTGGGCACCGCGGCGATCCAGATCGCGAAGGCGGTCGGCGCGCGCGTGATCGCGGCCGCGTCGAGCGACGCGAAGTGCGCGCTGTGCAGCGAGCTCGGCGCCGACGCGACAATCAACTACGGCACCCAGAACATCCGCGACGAGATCAAGGCCTTGACCGACGGCAAGGGCCCCGACGTCGTCTACGACCCGGTCGGCGGCGATCTGGCCGAGCCGGTGTTCCGCTCGATCGGCTGGCGCGGCCGCTACCTTGTGGTCGGCTTCGCGCAGGGCGGCATCCCGGGGCTGCCGTGGAACCTTGCGCTGCTGAAGGGCGCGGCCATCGTCGGCGTGTTCTGGGGCGAGTTCGCGCGCCGCGAGCCGAAGGCCAACGCCAAAGCGCTGGCCGAGCTTGCCAGCTGGTATGCGCAAGGCAAGGTCAAGCCGGTGATCGACCGGCGC
>DATMIN010000201.1:0-2541 GCA_035554275.1 Burkholderiaceae bacterium | reverse complement strand
AAGGGCGCACGCCCGACGCTCGCGCAGGCCCAGGCGCAGCGCGCCGAGCGCGAGGCCCGCTATCAAGAGCAACTGCGCCAGCGCTTCGGCGACCGCCCGCCCGAGGGCTTCGTGCGCGGTGGCGAGAACGCGCCACCGCTGCAGCGACCCCGGCCCGAGCCGGCGCAGCGCGGCGCAAGCACAGCCTTCGCGGCGCGCAACGATCCGCGCCCGCCGCCACGGCCCGACCCGCGCCACGTGCCACCGCGCGGCCCGCGTGCCGAGCGCCCCCCGCGGCACGCCGACGCTGACGACGATCACGTCGTGCACGCCGAGCATCCGCCCGGCAGCTTGCGGTTGTCGAAGCGCATGAGCGAGCTCGGCCTGGCGTCGCGGCGCGAGGCCGACGAGTGGATCGCGAAGGGCTATGTACGCGTCGACGACCAGGTCGTCGCGACGCTCGGCGCGCGCGTGCAGCCCGGCCAGCGCATCACGATCGACGCGAAGGCGAAGTTCCAGCAGGCGCAGCGCGTGACGGTGCTGCTCAACAAGCCGGTCGGCTTTGTTTCAGGCCAGGCCGAAGACGGCTACGAGCCGGCGTTCGTGCTCGTCACGCCGGCGAATCAGTGGCGCGAGGATTCCTCTGGCACGCGCTTCCAGCGCGAGCACCTGAAGAGCCTCGTGCCCGCGGGGCGGCTCGACATCGACTCGGTCGGCCTGCTCGTGCTGACGCAGGACGGCCGCATCGCCAAGCAGCTGATCGGCGACGACAGCGCGGTCGAGAAGGAATACCTGGTGCGCGTCGCGACGCTCGACGGCCAGCCGCTGCCCGAGGCCGGCCTTGCCCAACTGCGCCATGGCCTCGCGCTCGACGGCGAGGCGCTGCGCCCGGCGCAGGTCGAGTGGCTCAACGACGACCAGCTGCGCTTCGTGCTGACGCAGGGCAAGAAGCGCCAGATCCGGCGCATGTGCGAGGCGGTCGGGCTGCGCGTGCTCGGGCTGAAGCGCGTGCGCATCGGCGGCGTGATGCTCGGCGATCTGCCGATCGGGCAGTGGCGCTATCTGCGCGCCGACGAAGCGTTCGGTTGAACGCCGCGGTGCGGTGACCCTCGCCTGCTTGTGCCTCGCGGGCCCGACGGCGGCGGGCAAGACCGCCGCCGCGCTCGCGATCGCGCAGGCGTGGGCCGGCTCGCGGCCGGTCGAGATCGTCAGCGTCGACTCGGCGCTGGTCTACCGCGGCATGGACATCGGCACCGCGAAGCCGAGCGCCGCCGAGCGCGCGCTCGTGCCGCACCACCTGATCGACATCATCGAGCCGAGCCAGGCCTACTCGGCCGCGCGCTTCGTCGGCGATGCGCAGCGGCTGATCGGCGAGATCGGCGCGCGCGGCGCGCTGCCGCTGCTGGTCGGCGGCACGATGCTGTACTTCAAGGCGCTGTTCGAGGGGCTCGATGCGATGCCCGCGGCCGACCGCGGCGTGCGCGCGGCGCTCGCCGCGCAGCTCGAGCGCGACGGGCTGCCGGCGCTGTACCGCGAGCTGCAGCGCGTCGACCCGATCAGCGCGGCGCGCCTGAAGCCGGCGGATCAACAGCGCATCCAGCGCGCGCTCGAGGTGTTCCGCGTCAGCGGGCAGCCGCTGTCGTCGTTCCACAGCGTGAAGGTCGCGCGCGCCCTGCCCCCGCTGATCGCGCTCGAGCCCGACGATCGCGCGTGGCTGCACGCCCGCATCGAGGCGCGCTTCCACGCGATGCTCGAGCAGGGCCTGGTCGACGAGGTGCGCGCGCTCGAGGCGCGCGGCGATCTCGATGCCGACCTGCCGTCGATGCGCTGCGTCGGCTACCGGCAGACCTGGGAAGCGCTCGTCGCCGGCGACCTGGGCGAGCTGCCCGAGCGCGGCATCGCCGCGACGCGCCAGCTCGCGAAGCGCCAGATCACCTGGCTGCGCAGCATGCCGCAGCGCCATCGCGTCGCCTGCGATGCGCCGGACGCGACCGCGCAGGTCGTCGCGTTGGCGACGCGGCTGGTCGCCGAGCAGGCGGGCACATCGAACGCATCGAGCGCATGAGCGTGCCGCTGCTCGCGGTCGAATCGCTCGCCAAGCGCTACGGCGACAGCGCGGTGTTCGAGCATGTCGACCTCGTGCTCGCGGCCGGCGAGTTCGTCGCGATCCTCGGCGAATCGGGTGTCGGCAAGTCGACGCTGCTGAACTGCATCGCGGGGCTCGACAGCGTGAGCGCCGGCCGCGTGATGCTCGACGGCACCGACGTGACCGCGCTCACCGAAACCCAGCAGGCGCTGCTGCGGCGCGCGCGCCTCGGCTTCGTGTTCCAGGCGTTTCACGTGCTGCCGCACCTGAGCGTCGCGCACAACGTCGGCCTGCCGCTGCTGCTGCAGGGCCGGCCCGACGCACTGGTTAACTGTGGAAATGGTCGAGAACGCCCCGGCCCGGCAAGCCCGCCAAAGCAGTGTCAGCTTCAATCTGTGGGCTATCGCGCTTATTCTGACGGGCTTGGCGCTCGCCCTCGCTTATGTCGTCGATGCGGCGAGCCGCTCCTCGCGCAC
>DATMIN010000200.1:0-6472 GCA_035554275.1 Burkholderiaceae bacterium | reverse complement strand
CAGGTTGATCACCACTTGCTTCAGCTTGCGCGCGTCGGCGACCCAGTCGCCCAGTGCCGGGTCGACCTCCAGCGCCAGCGTCAGCCCCTGGCGCAAGGCGCGCTCGCGCACCAGCGTGGTGGTGTTGTCGAGCAGCATCGGCAGGTTGAAGCTCGCCAGGTCGAGTTCCATCCGGCCGGCTTCGATCTTCGACAGGTCGAGGATGTCGTTGATCAGCGTCAGCAGGTGGTGGCCCGAGCCGTGAATGTCGAGCAGGTACTCGCGCTGCTTGTCGTTGACGTCGCCGAACATCTGCTCGCTCAGCACCTCGGAGAAACCGATGATCGCGTTCAGCGGCGTGCGCAGCTCGTGCGACATGTTCGCCAGGAACTCCGACTTGTGCTTGTTGGCCAGCTCGAGCTGGCGGCTCTTGTCCTGGATTTCGTGGAACAGCCGGGCGTTCTGGATCGCGATCACCGCCTGGTCGGCAAAGGTCTTCAGCAGGGTCATCTCCTTTTCAGCGTACGACTTCGACTGTGTCCGCCCGACCAGGATCGAGCCGACGCCGTGGTCTTCCCAGAGCATCGGTGCCATCAGCAACGAGCGGATGCCGGAGCGTTCGCACATGCCGCGCAGCGTATCGGGAACCCCCGGGTCGGCCAGGACATCCGGAAAATGCAGCACGCGTCGTTCGCGAATCGAGAGTTCCGTGGCGCTGCCGGCGAACGGTCGTGCGTAGTCCGGCTCGCGGCTTCCGCCCCACGGACCGCGCGCCGCGCCGAGATGGATCAGCCCGTCGTCGCCGACCAGCATCGTCGCAAGCTCGTCACTGGCGAAGAGCCGCTCGCAGCTTTGCAGGATCTTCTCGAACACCGGCCGCGCATCGGCCATCGAACCGCTGATGACCTGCAGCACCTCGGCGGTCGCCGTCTGCTGCTCGAGCGCCTCTTTCGTCTCGTTGAACAGGCGCACGTTCTCGATCGCGATCACGGCCTGATCGGCGAAGGTCTCGAGCAACTCGGCCTGGCGCGGCGGCGTCGGGCCGGGCTCGGGCCAGGCGACGACGATCGCGCCGATCGGGGCGCCGTCCTTCAGCAGCGGCGCGCCGATCATGCGCCGCCAGCGGCCGACGCCGGCCGTCTGGCGGTCGTAGCCGGGGTCGTTGAGCGCGTCTTCTTCGCTCTGCACCTGGGCCGACAGAATCACCCGCCCGCTCATCATCTGCGGGTTCGGCGGGGCCGGGTACAGGCGCTGCGCGTCGGCGATGGCCGCGGCCGGCCAGTTGCGCGTGGCCGCCAGGTGCACAAGCTGCCCGTCGTAGCGGAAGACCGCGGCGACCGGGCTGCCGAAGAGCCGGATCGCGCTGTCCAGAATGGCCTCGAACACCGGCGCCACATCGGTCGGCGACTGGCTGATGACGCCCAGCACGTCGCTGATCGCGGTCTGGTAGTCGAGCGCCTCGGTCAGCTCGGCGGTGCGCGCCTCGACCTTGCGCTCCAGGCCGCTGTACGAGGCCTTCAGCGCGGCACCCATCTGGTTGAACTGCTCGGCCAGGCCTTCGAGCTCGTCGCCGGTGCGCACTTCGATGCGGCGGTCGAGTTCGCCGGCGCCGATCTGCGCCGCGCCCTGCTGCAGCGCGCGCAGCGGGCGCACCAGCGCGCGCACGAGGAAGAAGCTCGCGGCCATCGACACCCCCAGCGCCACCACCAGCACCAGCGCCATGCGCTGCAGCGTGACATACAGCGGCGCGAACGCCTCGGCGCGCGGCGATTCGACGAACACCGTCCAGGCCAGCGTCGGGATGCGCTCGAACGCGCTCAGCACCGGCTCGCCCTGCAGGTCGCGCGCCGCATCGGGCGCGAACGCGGCCGATGCGGCCAGCGCCGCAACCTGCGGCAGCGCCGCCAGGTCGGTCTTCTGCAGCACCAGGCTGATGTCGGGGTGGGCGATCAGCGTGCCGGCGGCGTCGATCACGTAGGCCAGGCCCTTGTCGCCGATGCGGATGCGCGAGACCACGTCCCAGACGAACTTCAGGTTGACCTCGGCCGCGGTCACGCCGCCGCCGCTGCCGGCCGGGCGCGCGATCGTCATGTAGGGTTCGGTGCCCTTGCGGAAGTAGACCGGCCCGAAATACGCGCGGCCGCTGCCGGCGCGCACGAACGCCGGCTCGGTGGAGACGTCGATGGCGCGGCCGAGCGCGTCCATCGCCAGGCGCGAGACGCGCAACTGCTCGCGGCCGGCAGCGTCGATCCAGACCACCTCGGTGATCGCCGGCGCCTGGCGCAGCAGCTTCAGGTATTCGATGCGGCGCGCCTCGAGCGCTTCGCTGCCGCCACCGTCGATGCGCGGCAGCGCGGTCCAGCTGAGCTGGTGCTCGATGTCGGCCACGTACTGCTCGATGCGCGCCGCCGCGCCCTGCGCCTTCTCGCGCTGCAGCGCGACCAGGTGGTCCTGGTTCTCGCGGTACGAGAAGTACAGGCCGACCGCGCCGCTGGCCAGCAGCATCAGCGTGACCAGCCCGATGATCAGCAGCGCGTATTTGGGGAACAGGCGCCAGCGCCGCGTCATTCGATGACCTTTTCGACGTCGGGAAGCGACCTCGAGTTGCCCGTCGATCTGCCTGCCGGCACGTCGCTGCTGCGCATCGTCGGCCTGCCACTGGAAATCGAGAACGCGCTGGGCGTGAAGGCCGACCTTTGCACGCAGACCGAGTTGCACCCCGCCCTGAAGACTCGCATTTTGGCCGAAGCGCGGCCGCTATGAACCCGTGCGACGGGCTCTATCTGCAGCAAAGCGCCGTGGTGTGTCAACTCAAGATCATCGGTGAAGCAGTCAAGAGCCTCAGAGGGCTCGAGCGTGATTTGCTCCTTGGCCGGCGTGCTGGGCGCGAGCAACAGGAGTCGCCTCTCGTTCATTCGCTCGCCTCGTTGGCACGCCCACTCGCCGCGCAATAATGCGAACGTCGGTCAGCCTTGGAGTCGACGCCATGAACTATCGAGACATCATCACGATCGAGTCGGGAAAGCGCGGCGGTAAGCCTTGCATTCGCGGACTGCGAATGACGGTCTATGACGTGTTGGAGTACCTCGCCTCGGGCATGTCGACGCAGCAATTGCTCACCGACTTTCCGGATTTGACCGCCGAGGATATCCAGGCCTGCCTGGCCTATGCCGCCGACCGTGAACGCACGCAGTTCACACTGGCAGCGTGAAGCTGCTGTTCGACCAGAATCTGTCGCCCCGCCTGGTGGTGTTGCTCGGCGACGTGTTTGCCGGCTCGCTGCATGCCATGCTGAGGAAACACGCGCTTCACATCGCGGCCCTGGAACAAGAGACGGACAACCGATTCTTGATTTTGCTCTAGCCACACAGGGTGCGCGCGCGACAGCGAAGGCAGCGGCTGCGTTCACTCGATCACTCGGTCCGCGATCACCAGCATGTCCTTCGGGATCGCGACACCGAGCTGGCGGGCGGTCTGGAGGTTGACGACCAGTTCGAAGCGCGTGGGCTGCTCGACCGGCAGCGTGTCAGGGCGCGCGCCCTTGAGCAGGCGGTCGACGTGGCGCGCGCTCAGGCGCGCACTGTCGGCGATGCTCTCGCCGTAGCTCATCAGCCCGCCCGATTCGGGGAACTCGCTCGGGCCGTACAGCGCGGGCAGCCGATGCTGCTGCGCCAGCGCGATGATGCGCGCGCGGTTGAGCAGGTTCATCGGATCGTCGGGCAGCACGAACACGCCGCCGGCCCGGCCTGCGACGGCGCGCTCGAACGCGGCCGGCAGGTCCTCGCCGCGCACGTTCGCCGCACTGCGCAGCTCGATGCGCTGCAGCTCGAGGTTCAGTGCCTTGGCGACCTGCAGCGCGTGCTGCCAGAGCGGCTCCTGCGCCGGGTTGGTCACGTTGACCAGCACCGCCAGCGGGCTGGCCCGCGGCACCGACTGCACGAACAGGTCGAGCATCTTGGGCACGATGTCGTTCGACTGGCTCGATCGGCCGGTGACGTTGGTGCCAGGATGCGCCAGCGACTGGACGAACGCCGAGGCCACCGGGTCCGACACCGCGATCATCACGATCGGGATGCTTTGCGTCGCAGCGTGCGCCGCGCGGGTGGTGGGCGTGCAGGTGGTGACGATGGCGTCGAGCTTCTTCTCGACGAATTCCTGTGCGAACCCGGCCAGCCTGGCGAGTTCGCTGTGGGCGTAGCGGCGCTCCAGCAGCAGGTTGCGCCCCTCGGCGTAGCCGAGTTCGTTCAGCCCGATCAGCAGATTGCGATCGACCTCGTCGCGCTGCCCGGGCGCGCCGAGCAGCAGCAATCCGATGCGCGCCGGCACCGACGCCCCCAGCCCGCGGGCCGGCCAGCCCGCAAGCCCGGCGGCCAGCGTCGACGCGGCGACGAGCACCCTCCTGCGGTTCGCGCTGCGCGGGCTCATTCGATCACCTCATCGGTACTCAGCAGCAAGCTTTGCGGAATCGTCAGGCCGAGCGCTCTCGCGGTCTTCAGGTTGATCACGAAGTCGAACTTCGTCGGCTGTTCGATCGGCAGTTCGGCGGCTTTCGCGCCCCGCAGGATCTTGTCGACGTAGCCTGCCGAGCGCCGGAACATGTCGCTGAGGTTCGGCCCGTAAGCGATCAAGCCACCGGCAAGCGCGGTTTCGCGGAACGGGTAGATCGCGGGCAGGCGGTGTTTCGCAGCCAGGTCGGCGAGCCGCTGGGCATTCACGTAGCCCAGCGCATCGGTGAACGTGAAGACCGCATCGACGCGCTGCACGGTCATCGCGGCGAAGGCCGGCGCGTACTCAGCCGCCGACTGCGCCTCGAAGGGCATCAGCGTCACTTTCATGGCCTGCGCCGCGCTGCGCAACGCTTGCCAATCGGCCGCCAGATCGCTGTAGCCGGGGTTCCACAGCACCGCGATCCGCGCCGCGCCCGGCACCAACTGCTTGAGCAGTTCCAGCCGTTTCGCCGACAGCTCGGGCGTGAGCTTCTGCAGCCCGGTGACGTTGCCGCCGGGGCGCGCGAGGCTGGCGACGATGCCGGCGGCGACCATGTCGTCGGTGCAGGTCGCCACCACGATCGGGATCGTCCGGGTGGCGCCTCTCAGCGCGTTGAGCGGCGCGCCGCAGACAGGCGCGATCATCACGTCGGGCCGGGTCGCCACCAGTTCGGCTGCCGCGGCCGGCAGACGTTCGGGCCTGCCGCCCTCGGGACTGCGCGATTCGACCACGAAGTTCTGGCCTTCCACCTGGCCGAGCCCGGCCAAGCTGGCGAAGAGCTCCTTCCAGAGCGGGTATTCCCGCCAGCTGTTGCCGGTCAGGTTGGGAAGCAAGATTCCGATCCGCTGCACCTTGGCGGGTGCCTGCGCGAAGCTCGATGGCGCAACCATGAAGACGCCAGCCGCAAACACCAGTGCAACACCGAACGATCGCAGATTCATATCAACCTCCCACGCTCGAACGATCCGGCGGGTGGATTTCATTCGAGCACCCGATCGGCGCGCACCAGGATCGCCTGCGGGATCGCGACGCCGATCGCCCTGGCGGTCCTCAGGTTGACGACCAGCTCGAAGCGGGTCGGCTGCTCGAACGGCAGGTCGGCGGGCTTGGCGCCCTTGAGGATGCGATCGACCTGGTGGGCCACACGCTCGGTGAACTCGTCGAGCGCAGGTCCGTAGGACACCAGGCAACCCGCTTCGACCAGGCCGCTGAACTCGCACACCGTCGGCACGCGCTGCTTGAGTGCGAAATCGGCGACGCGCGGCCAGTTCACGTAGGTGATGTTGTCCGTGAGCGTCAGCAGTGCGTCGGGACGCCTGGCCGCGGCACCGGCGAGTGTGGGCTCGTAGTCGGCCCCGCCGCGCACCTCCAGCCTCGAGATCGCAAAGCCGAGCGCCTGGCCCGCGGTCTGCGCCCACTTGAGATGGATCGGCGAACCCTGATCGTTTGGGTTGTAGAGGACGGCAAGGTCCCTGAGGCTGGGCACGATCTGCTTGATCAACTCGATCCGTTTGGCGTCGAGCTCAGGCGCAAGGCTTTCGGTGCCGGTGATGTTGCCACCCGGTCGCGCCAGCGTGCGCGCCAGCCCGGTGCCGACGGCGTCGTGCGCGGCATAGACGACGATCGGAATGGTCTGGGTCGCGTTCCTCGCCGCAAAGGCCGGCACGTTGGTCATCGCCACGATGACATCGACCTTGGCCCGCACCAGCTCGGCGGCGAGCTCGGGCAGCCGTTCGGTGCGGCCCTGCGCAAACCGGAATTCGAACGCCGCCGACTTGCCCTCGACCCAGCCCAGCTCTTGAAGTCGGCGTTGCACCGACTGCTGCAAGCCGACCTCGTAGGTGCTGAGGAACCCGATCCGGGGGACCCCCGGAGCCGGGTCTGCGGCCCACGCGACGGCTGCCGCCACGATGCCCAGCACCCCCCCGACGACCTGGCGAGGCTTCATTCGATCACCTCGTCGGCACTCAGCAGCAGGCTTTTCGGAATCGTCAGGCTGCGCGCC
>DATMIN010000199.1:0-18658 GCA_035554275.1 Burkholderiaceae bacterium | reverse complement strand
CGCCGCGTCAGGCCGGCACCAGCTTGATGGATTTGCGCACCGTCGCCGGCGCTCGCGCGCCGCGCGTGTAGGCCGTCGCACGCAGCAGATCCATCTGCATCAGGCGCTGGTCGTTCAGGTCTTCGAGCGCGAAGCTGCAGTTCGCGCAGGCGCCGAGCTTGGCACCCGCATTCAGCAACGAGTGTCGGAAGCGCGACGCGAACCGGCTCGTGTACTGAAGGAAGATGTTGGGCTGCGTGTGCAGGCTGCCGATCACCACGTCGCGATGCTCGGGCAAATCGGAGCGCAGATTGCAGCACGGCACCATCTCGCCGTTGTAGTCGACGTACACCGAATTGAACGGCATCAGGCAGGGCGACGTGCGGGTGTAGTCGCGCTTGACGTCGACACTGTCCCCACGGCTGTTGCCGTTGAGTTCGAAATTGCGGCCGTACATGCGGATCGCCATGTCGCGATATTCCAAGCCGAGTTCGTACCAGACGCCCTCCTCGTCGCGAACCGGCCTGGATGGCAACGGCACACGGCGCAGGGTCTGCACGGCGCGCGCCTTGATCTTGGCGTGATCGTAGCGATCGTTGTTCGCGAGGTAGAGCTGGATGTTCAGGCCACGCAGCCCCGCGTCGTACAGCCGGGCGAGGTAATCGGGCTTCAGATAGTCACCGTTCGTGTTCGTGTGCAGCAGCGCGCGCGGCAGTCGCGCGCGCGCCTGTGCGATCCGCTCGACGATGATCTCGTCGGCCAGCGGCTCGTTGTAGCGGCTGTAGGAGATCGTGCCGGCATAGTCGATCGATGCCAGCTGGTCCAGGATCGACAAGTACATCGACTCCGGCATGTGATGGTTGGCGCTGATCCGGTCGACGCTGCTGCCGTTCGGGCAGAACCAGCACTTGCGGTTGCAGTACGAGAACACCTCGATCTCGACCATGCCGATGCTGGTCTTGAACAGCGCGGCCGCCTGCGCCGGATCGTCGATCTGCAGCAGGTGTTCCGGGTGAAGGTTGGGAAAGGTCATGGGGTCACCGTGAATGGATGGGCCGACTGGTCGGCACTCAGATGTTCGGGCGCGTCGCCCGCCGACCAGCGCTCGACCATGCGCGAGAACAGCTCGCCGAGCTCGACGCTGAAGCGCGCGTTGTCGAACAGCGGCAGCGCAAGCGGCTCGGCCAGGTGCGCGCGGATGTCGCGCAGCGCGGCGGTATCGTTGGCGAGCAGCACGGCCAGGCGTTCGTAGTCGTGCTCATCAATCACCGCCAGCTCGGGCAGGCCGACGGCATGGAGCAGGCTCGCGGCGACGCGCGCCGAGAAGCTGCGGCCGACCTGCGTGAGCACCGGCAGGCCCATCCACAGCGCGTCGCTGCAGGTGGTGTGCGCGCCGTACGGAAAGGTGTCGAGGAACAGGTCGGCCAGCGGCAGCCGCGCCAGGTGCTCGGTCGGCGCGACGAACGGCGCGAAGATCACGCGCTCTTCGCCGATGCCGTGCGCCGCGGCGTGGCCGCGCAGTGCGGCCTGGATCGCCGGCTGCGGCACCAACAGCCACAGCACACTGCCGGGCACCGCGTGCAGGATGCGGCACCAGCGCGCGAACACCGGCTCGGTGATCTTGTAGCTCTGGTTGAAGCAGGCATAGACGAACGCGCCCTCGGGCAGCCCGGCCTGCGCGCGCGTCGACGCCGCGGGGTGCTCGCGCTGCTCGTCGGTCGGCTCGTAGCAGACCGGCAGCTGCGCGATCTTCTCGCTGAAGTCGGCGGCATGCTCGAGCGGCGTCAGCACCGGGTCGCCGATCACGTAGTCGATGAAGTCGGCGCCCGAGGTGCTCGGGTACGCGAGCCACAGTACCTGCACCGGCGCCGGCCGCAGCGCGAACACGCCGAGGCGCGAACTCGCGGTGTAGCCGCTCAGGTCGATCAGGATTGCCGTGCCGTCGGCGCGGATGCGCGCGGCCTGCTCGGCGACCGACATGGTGCGGCACTCGACGAACTCGTCGACCGCGCCGACCAGCCGCTCGCGCAGCGCGCTGCGGTCGTCGACACCGTGTGAATAGAGTGCCACCTCGAAGCGGCTGCGGTCGAGCCGCTCGAGCGTGCGCACCAGCAGCAGGCTGGTCGCGTGGGTGCGGAAGTCGGCCGAGACGAAGCCGATGCGGACTCGCGCCTTCGCGGCGACCGCAGGGTAGCCGGCCGGGCCGGGCTCGGGCGGCACGAACGCGCCGGCGAAATCGCCACGACGAGCCTCGCGCGCGACCTGCGCGGCGGCGACCTGCGCGGCGCCGCGATGCGCTTGCGCGTCGTCGGTCAGCGAGAGCAGGCAGAAGGGGCTGAAGCCGGGCGTGCCGGTCACGCCCGTGGAGAGCAACCGCATCGCGGCCTCGAGGCGCGGCGCGTCGTCGGCCACCGCAGCCCAGTCGCAGGCCCAGGAGCTGTAGTGCGCGCTGTAGATCACCGAGCACAGCGCCGGCTCGAGCAGGCTGACGGTGCGGAAGCACTCGGCCGCGTCGGCGTGGCGCGCCAGGTTGGCGAGCGCGAAGCCGAGCTGCTGGTGCGCCTCGATGTGCGCCGGCTTCAGCGCCAGCAGCTTCAGGAACACCAGCGCCGCGGCCTGCCAGGCGCCGAGCGCCATCTGCACGCTGCCCTCGAGCAGCAGGTGCTGCTCGTCGCACACCACGTCGGCGGCCAGCGCCTGCAGCGCGGCCAGCGCGAGCGCGGGCCGGTTGCGCTGGCGCTGCAGCTCGGCCAGCAGGTGGCAGGCGACGGCGCTGCGGCGGTCGAGCTCGAACGCGCGCTTGGCGGCGCGCAGCGCGTCGTCGAAGCGGCGCTGGCGGCGCCGCACGCTGGCGAGGTTCAACCAATAGAGCGCGACGCGCGGGCCCTGGCGCGTGGCGCGCTCGAGCGCCTCGGCGGCGGCGTCGAGCTGGCCGGCGCGCGCGAACTCGACGCCGCGCGTCCACTGCGCGTGGCCGGGTTCGGCGGCGGGGGCACGCGGTGCCGCGCCGATGCGCAGGCTGGCGGGCCGGTGGGGAGCGACGAACGACATGAAGCGGGCCTTTCGGTCGGGGCCGCGCGCACGGCAGGCGCGCCGACCCGCAAGGGAGACGCGATCAGTCTAGGAGCGGCGCGGCGGGGCCGATCGGCCGAACAGGGCGCCCATCACGCGCCTCTTCGGCGCCCGCGCGTGCCGGCCGCACCGGCTTCATTCAAGCGGCGCCGGCGGCACACCGATATAGGCCGGTGGGCCGGCGGCCCCGCGTGAGCCGAAACGATGAACAGGGGCGGAAATACTCGGCAAATTTCGCTTGACTTTTGCCCTCAAGTCGCCAAAGCGCCGGTCCGATAACCCTTCCAACGGCGACGAGAAATCGGGACCGGGGTCCGGAGAAGGCGACCGATGTCAGGCAGGGGCAACACACAGCGCCCCGACCGCACAAAGGATGACTGACGCCGGGCGCAGCAAGCCGCCAGCGCAAGCCGGCGGCAGCCCGAAACGGGTCGACTCGATAGAAAGACGATTCGTCCAAGGCAGTGCCGGCGTCCAAGCCGGAAGTCAACCAACCGAATGGAGTCCAGATCATGAGCATGTCAGTCAACACCAACCTGTTCTCGCTGAACGCACAACGCAGCCTGAGCAAATCGCAATCGTCGCTTTCGACCTCGATGCAGCGCCTGTCCTCGGGCCTGCGCATCAACTCGGCCGCCGACGACGCCGCCGGCCTGGCGATCTCGCAGCGCATGAATGCGCAAGTCCGCGGCATGAACGTCGCGATCCGCAACGCCAACGACGGCATCTCGCTGTCGCAGACCGCCGACGGCGCCCTCGCCTCGGTCAGCGATTCGCTGCAGCGCATGCGTGAACTCGCGGTCCAGTCGCGCAACTCGACCAACAGCGACTCCGACAAGGAATCGCTGAACCTCGAGTTCGGCCAGCTCAGCGATGAAATCACCCGCGTCCTCGGCGGCACCACGTTCAACGGCAAGCTGATCCTCGGCAGCGACGCCGGCACGCTGACCTTCCAGGTCGGCGCCAACGTCACGACCAACGACTCGATCGACATCTCGACGACCGACATGACGGCCGATGCGGCGATCACGACCGTGACCGGCGCGACGATCGGCAGCGCCGCCGACGCGACCGCCCTGGCCACCGTGATCACCGACATCGACGCCGCGATCGACGACGTGAACAGCCAGCGCGCCACCTTCGGTGCCTCGCAGAACCGCTTCAACGCGGTCGTGTCGAACCTGCAGGCTTCGGTGGAGAACCAGTCGGCTTCGGCCAGCCGCATCACCGACGCCGACTTCGCCGCCGAGACCGCCGCGATGTCGCGTGCGCAGATCCTGCAGCAGGCCGGCACCGCGATGGTCGCGCAAGCGAACCAGATGCCGCAGAGCGTGCTCAAGCTGCTGTCGTAATCCGAGACGCGACGACGGGCGCCTCGCGCCCGGCGGTCACGATCCCCGAAGCCCCGCCCCGGTTCGCCGGTGCGGGGCTTCGTCACGTTCGGGGCTCGATTTGGCCCGCAATCGCGCCGCATTTCGGCCCATTGCGCCGCGCGGTGTGCTTTGACAATCCGCTTCACGCGCTCCCCGTTCGGGAGCAATTTCCCGACATCCGGCTGAGCCGCCGGGAACCCTGATCAACGTGGAGTGCCCATCATGCCGATGACGATCAACACCAACCTCATCTCGATGAACGCGCAGCGCAACCTGAGCGGTTCGCAGTCGTCGCTCGCGACCTCGATGCAGCGCCTGTCGTCGGGCCTGCGTGTCAATTCCGCCAAGGACGACGCCGCCGGCCTGGCGATCGCCGAGCGCATGAACGCGCAGGTGCGCGGCATGAACGTCGCGATCCGCAACGCCAACGACGGCATCTCGCTCGGCCAGACCGCCGACGGCGCGCTCGCCTCGATCAGCGATTCGCTGCAGCGCATGCGCGAACTCGCGGTCCAGTCGCGCAACTCGACCAACAGCGATTCCGACAAGGAATCTCTGAACCTCGAGTTCTCGCAGCTGAGCCAGGAAATCAGCCGCGTTCTCGGCGGCACGACCTTCAACGGCAAGATGATCCTCGGCGCCGACGCCGGCACGCTGACCTTCCAGGTCGGCGCCAACGTCACGACCAACGACTCGATCGCCATCACGACGACCAACATGGCGACGGCCGACCCCCTGATCACGACCGTGACCAGCGCGTCGATCGGCAGCGCCTCCGACGCGACCGCCCTGGCCACCGTGATCACCGACATCGACGCCGCGCTCGACGACGTGAACAGCCAGCGCGCCGTGTTCGGCGCCGCGCAGAACCGCTTCAGCGCCGTGATCACCAACCTGCAGACCGCGACCGAGAACCAGTCGGCTGCGCGCAGCCGCATCATGGACGCCGACTTCGCGGCCGAAACCGCCGCGATGTCGCGCGCCCAGATCCTGCAGCAGGCCGGCACCGCGATGGTCGCGCAGGCGAATCAGGTGCCGCAGCAGGTGCTCAAGCTGCTGCAGGGCTGATCCCTCGCCTCAAGTTCGCCGCGAAAGCGCCGATGACGGGATGTTCGGGGTTCCGTCCCCGGGCATCCCGTTTGCCTTTCTGACACGACTCCGAGGTTCACCCGATGACCACTTCGATCAGCACCACCGGCTCGATCAGCTCCGCCGGCATCGGCAGCGGCCTGGACGTGAACAGCATCATCGCCGGCCTGATGAAGGTCGAGCAGGCGCCGCTCACCAAGCTGCAGTCGCAGGCGACGACGATCCAGACCACGATCTCGGCGTTCGGCGCGGTGCAGTCGGCGATGGCGGCGTTCCGCGACGCATCATCGGCGCTCGCGCTGCCGAGCACCTGGAACGCGACCAGCGCGACCTCGGCCGACCCGACCGCCGTCACCGTCGCCAGCAGCGCGAACGCCTCCACCGGCAGCTACGCGGTCTCGGTGCAGAAGCTGGCAGCGTCGCAGTCGACGGTGAGCCCGACCTTCGGCTCGGGCGACGCGCTGGTCGGCGCCGGCACGCTGCACTTCGACCTCGGCAACTGGGCCTCCGACCCGAGCACGCCGAACGTGCTGACCGCGTTCACCGCGAAGAGCGGCAGCACCGGCATCAACGTGGCGATCACCGCCACCGACACGCTCGCCACGCTGGCAAGCAAGGTCAACTCGGCCGGCGCCGGCGTGACCGCCTCGGTCGTCAACGACGCGAGCGGCTCGCGCCTGGTGTTCAGCTCGACGACGACCGGCACCGACAACGGCTTTCGCATCACGACCGGCGACGCCGGCCTGGCGGCGCTGGCGTTCGACCCGGCCGGCGGCACCAGCGGCACCACGCTGACGCAGCCGGCGTCGAACGCCGCCGCCACCGTCAACGGCCTGGCGGTGAACTCGGCGACGAACAGCCTCGTCAACGTCTTCAACGGCCTGACGATCACGCTCAACAAGGTGACGAGCGCGCCGGTGCAGATCGGCGTCGCGCAGGACAGCGCCGCGATCAAAGCCTCGGTGAAGAGCTTCGTCGACGCCTACAACAGCCTGTCGACGCTGCTCGGCACCGACCTGAAGTACGACAGCGCGACCAAGGTCGCCGGCCCGCTGCAGGCCGATAGCGCCGCGACCTCGCTGCAGCGCCAGCTGCGCAACCTGGTCGGCTCGGCGTCGGCGGCCTCGAGCACGTTCACGACGCTGTCGCAGGTCGGCCTCGAGATCCAGACCGACGGCACGCTGAAGATCAACGACACGAAGCTCGGCAGCGCGATGGCCAACCCGGCCGAGCTGAAGAAGCTGTTCACCCACATCGACCCCACCGATCCGTCGAACAACGGCTTCGCGACGCGCCTGCGCACGCTCGGCAACTCGGTGCTCGGCGGCGACGGCCTGCTGAGCGCGCGCGTGGCCGGCCTGACCGCGAAGCTGACGCGGAATCAGAAGGACCAGAACACGCTGAACGATCGGCTCGCCAGCACGCAGGCGCGCCTGCAGGCGCAGTACTCGGCGCTCGACACCAAGATGGCCGGCATCAACACGCTGAGCACCTACGTCACGCAGCAGATCGCGAACTGGAACAAGAACACCCGCTGAGCCGCGCCCCTCAAGCGGGCGGGCCAGCCGCCGATAACAAATCCATCGCAGCGCAGTAGAGAGATCGATCCCCATGTTCGCATTCGCTCCCGCATCCGGTGTCTCGCTCCGACAGGCCCGCACCTACGCCCAAGTCGACGTGGCCACCGGTGTCGATGGCGCCTCGCCGCACGGCCTGATCGTGATGCTGTTCGACGGCCTGCTCGGCGTGCTCGCCGAAGCGCGCGGCGCGATCCGCCAGCGCGACATCGCCGCCAAGGGCCGCGCGATCGGCCGCGCGGTGCGCATCATCGACGAGGGCCTGACCGCCGCCCTCAACATGGAAGACGGCGGCACGCTCGCCGGCCACCTCGAGCGCCTGTACGGCTACATCGGGCTGCGCCTGACGCACGCGAACCTGCACAACGACGAGGCCGCGCTCGAGGAGTGCACCCGCCTGGTCGAGACGCTGCGCGGCGCGTGGACGCAGATCGCCGATCGCGCACCCGCATGAACCCCGCGATGCAGCGCCACCCTTCCCGCCTCACCGAATCGTCCGTCGTTGGAGACGCCATGAGCACCGCTTTGCTGAACTACTACCAGGCCATCGAGAAGGCCAGCCAGGACATGCTCGACGCCGCCCGCCACGGCAACTGGGATCAGGTGCTCAAGCTCGAAGGCGCGTGCGCGCTGCTGATCTCGCAGCTCAAGCAGACCGCCGCCGGCCAGAAGCCGCTCGGCAGCGACGAGGCGCAGTTCAAGTCGCGCATCATGCAGCGCATCCTCGTCAACGACGCCGAGATCCGCCAGCTCGCCGAGCCCTGGCTCGAAGACCTCGACGCGCTGCTGGCCGGGCGCCCGACCACGATTCACTGAAGTGTGCGCGATGGAAACGCTGCCGATGTCGCTGGACGCGCTGCGCGCGGCGCCGGGCGGGCTCGACGAATACCGGGTCACGGCACCGCATGAGATCGCCACGCTGCTGCGCCGCCTCTACGACGGCTGCGTGCAGCTGAACCTGAACGCCAACGGCTGCGTCGTGACCGCGACGGTGTGGACGACCGATGCCGGCCACGACACGATCGGCTTCAACGTCGACACGCACGATCCGCGCCTGAACGCGCTGCTCGAATGCGGCGAGATCATCGTCGTCGGCTACCTCGACAGCGTGAAGATCCAGTTCGAGCTGAACCAGCCGGTGCTGGTGCACGGCCAGCGCGCGAGCGTGCTCAGCGGCAGCTACCCGCGCGAGCTGTACCGCTTCCAGCGCCGCAGCGCCTACCGCGTGCGCCCGCTGATGCGCAGCGTGCCGGTGGCGCGCCTGCGCCACACCGACATCGCCGAGATGCAGCTCGCGCTGCGCGTGCTCGACGTGAGCATCGGCGGCTGCGCGCTGCTGCTGCCGCAGGACGTGCCGCCGATGCAGGTCGGCGGCGTGCTGAACCAGGTGCAGATCGAGCTCGACGCCGAGACCCACTTCCAGGTCGACCTGCGGCTGCAGCACGCGAGCTCGCTGAGCGCGGAGTCGGGCGGCGTGCGCCTGGGCTGCGAGTTCGCGCGCGCCGACGCGACGGCGCTGCGCGCGCTGCAGCGCTACATCGACCAGACCCAGAAGCGCGGCAAGCTGCTCTCGCTCGGCTGATCCGCGCGGGCAATCGGCGGAACAAGGCCACGTTTCGCGACGATTTCCCGCGATCGGGCCTCAAGCTTTTCGGGTACGCGCCGATAGTGCGGACATCAACCCACTTCCGCACGGGAGCGAGGAGCGCATATGGGCATCTCCAGCATCTCGGGCGTCGGCCGTGCCGCGACTTCGACCGCAGACACGCCCGCGCCCGCCCCGACCCCCCGCCAGGGCGGCGCCGACGCGCCCGCACCGAAGGTCGACGAGGTCACGCAGCAGCCGCTGCCGCCGCGCTTTCCGTGGCTGAGCCGGCTCGCGCTGCAGCTCGAATCGGCGGCGAAGCAGAAGCATGCGTTCCCGCCGGCGCCGCTGCTCGGCGACCACGTCGACAAGTCGGCCTGAGCGGCCGACCGCGCGCGAGCGCGGGCGCTGCGCTCAGACCTGCATCTGCATGATGTCGGAGTACGCCTGGACCAGCTTGTTGCGCACCTGCAGCGTCGCCTGAAAGCCGATCTGCGCCTTCTGCATCGCCACCATCGTCTGCTCGATGCTGACGCTCGGGTTGTCGAGTTGCACCTCGCGCTGCATCGACGCGGCCGCATCCTGCGACTGGCTGACCGCGCCGAGCGCCTGCGCCAGCGCCTGCTGGAAGCCGGCGCCGGGCACCGCGCCGCTCTTGGCGAGCGGCTGGCCGTTCTGGGCCAGGCCGGCGCGCGCCACGGCCTGGGCGAAGTCGAAGGGCTTGAGGGTCACGTTCATCGTGGAAGCGATCGTAGGGCCGGCTAGCGCGCCGCGATGGTGCGAACTGATGCCGGTTTGACCGGCTGTTCGCTGCATATCGGCCCGGCCGGTTACCGAACAATCGCTTTCATCCCGGCGCCCTGCCGCACGGAAACCCCACCTTCCATGAACGACGCTGTCGCCACCTCCAACCCCCTGCCCCTGGTCGAGCCCGCCAGCTTCGGCGGCCGCCTCGCCGCGATGCCGCTGCGCAGCAAGCTGAGCGCGCTGCTCGGCGTGGCCGCGCTCGCCGGCGTGGTGTTCGCGATGACGCTGTGGAGCAGCAAGGGCGACTTCAAGGTGCTCTACGCGAACCTGTCCGACAAGGACGGCGGCGCGGTGATCGCCCAGCTCGCGCAGATGAACGTGCCGTACCGGATGAGCGAGGGTGGCGCCGCGATCATGGTGCCCTCGGCCCAGGTGCACGACCTGCGCCTGAAGCTCGCCACCGCCGGGCTGCCGAAGGGCTCGGTCTCGGGCTACGAGCTGATGGACAGCGCGCGCTTCGGCCAGACCCAGTTCCAGGAACGACTGACCGCGCAGCGCGGCCTCGAGGGCGAGCTGACGCGCTCGATCACCTCGCTCGCCGCGGTGGCGAACGCCCGCGTGCACCTCGCGCTGCCGAACCAGAACGGCTTCTTTCGCGAGCAGCAGAAGCCGAGCGCCTCGGTGCTGCTGAGCCTGCACCCGGGCCGCACGCTCGACCGCGCGCAGGTCGCCGGCATCGTGCACCTCGTCTCGAGCAGCGTGCCCGAGCTCGATCCGAAATCGGTCAGCGTGCTCGACCAGAGCGGCGCGCTGCTGACCGCCGGTGGCGGCGACGGCCAGCCCTCGGCCGGCCTCGACGCGCAGCAGCTGCAGTACGTGAACCAGATCGAGAGCGGCTACGCGAAGCGCATCCTCGCGCTGCTCGAGCCGATCGTCGGCCGCGACAACCTGCGCGCGACGGTCGCCGCCGACATCGACTTCTCGCAGTCGGAGGCGACCTCGGAAGAATTCCGCCCGAACCAGGGCAGCGAGGCGAAGATCGCGATCCGCAGCCAGCAGGTCTCGGAGCAGAACGGCAGCAGCGGCGGCCAGCCGAGCGGCGTGCCGGGCGCGGCCTCGAACCAGCCGCCGGTGCCGGCGACCGCGCCGATCACCGGCCCCGCCGTGCCGCTGCAGGCGGCGCAGGCCGGCGCCGGCAGCGCCAGCGGCCGGCGCGACGCGACCACCAACTACGAGGTCGACAAGACCGTGCGCGTGACCCGCAACGCGAGCGGCAACGTCAAGCGGCTGAACGCCGCGGTCGTCGTCAACAACCGCTCGGTGACCGATGCGAAGGGCAAGACGACGCAGGTGCCGCTGTCGACCGAAGAGGTCGAGAAGCTGACCGCGCTGGTGCGCGAGAGCATCGGCTTCAACAAGGAGCGCGGCGATTCGGTCAAGGTGATCAACGCGCCGTTCAAGGTCGAGACGCCGCTGGCCAACGTCGAGCTGCCGCTGTGGAAGCAGCCCGAGCTGATCGACCTGCTGCGCAGCCTGGCGGTGCCGGCCGGCCTCGCGCTGGTGGCGCTGCTGGTGTTCTTCGGGCTGGTGCGCCCGGCGCTGAAGGCGGCGCTCGCGCCGCGCGCGCCGCCGGCCCCGGGTTCGACGCTGAAGGCGGTGGTCGACGACGCGCAGGTGCTGCCCGCGCTGCCCGCACCGAAGAGCGTGCAGCAGCTCGCCGACGCGCGCACGCTGGCGCGCGACAACCCGGCCGCGGTGGCCGGGATCGTGCGCGGCTGGGTCAACGGCGATGTCGCCGTGCCCGCCAAGGGCTGACGCGCCCGCCCCGACGACAACAACGACAAGGAATCGAACGTGGACGACCAGGGCCTCGAGAACGCCGCGATCCTGCTGATGTCGCTCGGCGAGGAAGAGGCCGCCGGCGTGCTCAAGCACCTCAGCCCGAAGGAAGTGCAGGGCCTGGGCGAGACGATCCAGAAGATGCGCTCGATCCCGCGCGAGCGCGTCGACAGCGTGCTGCAGTTGTTCCAGAACGTCGCCGCCGAGCAGAGCATGCTGGTCAACGACACCGACGAGTACGTCAAGAGCGTGCTGCGCAAGGCGCTCGGCGACGACAAGGCGAACCTGCTGATCGACCGCATCATGCAGGGCGGCGGCGACACCGCCGGGATCGAGAGCCTGAAGTGGATGGACCCGCAGTCGGTGGGCGAGCTGCTGCGCAACGAGCACCCGCAGATCGTCGCGGCGATCCTGGTGCATCTCGACTTCGACCAGGCCGCCGACGTGCTCAAGACCTTCCCCGAGCGCCAGCGCAACGAGGTGCTGGTGCGGGTGGCCACGCTCGACGGCATCCAGCCCTCGGCGCTGAAGGACCTGAACGAGGTGATGGGCAAGGTGCTCGCCGGCGGCGAGAAGATGCGCAAGACGACGCTCGGCGGCGTCAAGTCGGCGGCCGAGATGATCAACCTGATGGGCACCAGCGTCGAGACCGCGGTGCTCGACTACATCCGCGAAGCCGACAACGATCTCGCGCAGAAGATCATGGACAACATGTTCACGTTCGACGATCTCGAGAAGATCGACGACAAGGGCATCCAGGCGCTGCTGAAGGAAGTGCAGAGCGAGTCGCTGGTGATCGCGCTGAAGGGCGCGACGCCGGAGATGCGCGAGAAGGTGTTCAAGAACATGTCGACGCGCGCCGCCGAGACGCTGCGCGAAGACCTCGAGTCGCGCGGCCCGGTGCGCGTGTCGGAGGTCGAGGCCGAGCAGAAGGAAATGCTGAAGGTCGTGCGCCGCCTCGCCGACGAAGGCCAGATCGTGCTGAGCGGCGGAGGCGACGATGACTTCGTCTGACAGCCGCAAGGGCCTGAAGAACATCCCCTCGCCCAGCGACGCCGCGCGCGGCGCCTACGCCCGCTTCATCCCGCGCGAGGAGCTGAGCGGCTTCTCGAGCTGGCAGCCGGGCGACATCGCCGGCGGCCCGGCGCCGCAGGCCAACGTGCAGCGCGCGCCCGACGAGGTGCCCAAGGTCGACCCGGCGGTCGTGCTCGCCGCGCAGCTGAAGGCCGCGCGCCAGGCCGGCTACCAGGACGGCTACCGCGACGGCCTGGTCGCGCTCGACGGCTTCAAGCAGGGCTTCGCCGCGCAGACCACCGCGCAGCTCGGCACGCTGCTGCGCGCACTCGACGCCGAACTCGGCGTGCTGCAGCAGGAGATGGCGCGCACGCTCGCGGTCTCGGCCACGCACCTGGCGCGCCAGATCGTGCGCAGCGAACTCGAATGCCGGCCGGCGCTGGTCGCGCAGGTCGCGCAGGAGGCGGTCGACACGCTGCTGCTCAGCGCGAAGCACATCACGCTGCGCGTGCACCCCGACGATCAGCCGCTGGTCGCGCAAGGCGCGGCCGAGGTGCTGGCGGCGCGCGGCGCGCGGCTGCTCGCCGACGCGTCGATCGCACGCGGCGGCGTGCTGGTCGAATCCGATATCGGCGTGATCGACGCGACGCTCGAGACGCGCTGGCGCCGCGCCGCCGCCGCGCTCGGCTGCGACGAGGGCTGGGACGGCGCGCCCGCCGACGACGCCGACACGGCATGAACCATTCGCCGCACGAAACCCACGCGGTCCAGGCCGCGACACATTGGAATCGGTACCTGGCCGACATGCGCAGCTTCGCCGCCGACAAGGTGCCGCTCGAGACGCAGGGCATGCTGATGCGCGTGACCGGCCTCGTGCTCGAGGCCGCCGGCATCCGCGTGCCGGTGGGCTCGGTGTGCGAGGTGCGGATGGACGGGCAGGCGCCGGTGATCGCCGAGGTCGTCGGCTTCTCGGGCGACCGCGCCTACCTGATGCCCACCGGCGACGTCGCCGGCCTGGCCAGCGGCGCGCGCGTCGTACCCCGGCCCTCGCCGGTGGTGCCGATGCAGCTCGGCGCGGCCACGCACCCGTGGCGCCGCAACGAGGACCGCACGCTGCACCTGCCGGTCGGTGACGGCCTGCTCGGCCGCGTCGTCGATTCGCACGGCCACCCGATGGACCGCAAGGGCCCGATCCAGCACACCCACAAGGAGCCGCTGACGCGCCGCCCGATCAACGCGATGGACCGCGACCCGGTGCGCACCCCGCTCGACACCGGCGTGCGCGCGATCAACGCGATGCTCACCGTCGGCCGCGGCCAGCGCATCGGCCTGTTCGCCGGCACCGGCGTGGGCAAATCGGTGCTGCTCGGCATGATGGCGCGCTACACCGCGGCCGACGTGATCGTCGTCGGCCTGATCGGCGAGCGCGGCCGCGAGGTCAAGGAATTCATCGAGAACATCCTCGGCGACGAGGGCATGCGCCGCGCCGTCGTCGTCGCCGCGCCGGCCGACGCGCCGCCGCTGGTTCGGATGCAGGGCGCGAGCTACGCGACCGTGATCGCCGAACACTTTCGCGACCGCGGCCAGAACGTGCTGCTGCTGATGGATTCGCTGACGCGCTATGCGATGGCGCAGCGCGAGATCGCGCTGGCGATCGGCGAGCCGCCGGCGACCAAGGGCTACCCGCCGAGCTGCTTCGCAAAGCTGCCGCAGCTCGTCGAGCGCAGCGGCAACGGCGTGGCCGGCGGCGGCTCGATCACGGCGATCTACACGGTGCTCAGCGAAGGCGACGACCAGCAGGACCCGATCGCCGACGCCGCCCGAGGCATCCTCGACGGCCACATCGTGCTGTCGCGCGAGCTCGCCGAGGCCGGCCACTACCCGGCGATCGACATCGAGAAATCGGTGTCGCGGGTGATGACGAGCGTGGCCGGCAGCGAGCATGTCGACGCCGCGCGGCGCTTTCGCCAGCTGCACGCGCGCCACCACAAGGCGCGCGACCTGATCCAGCTCGGCGCCTACGCGCCCGGCCACGACACCGAACTCGACACCGCGGTGCGCCTGCACCCGCCGATGACCGCGCTCTTGCAGCAGGGCATGCACGAGAGCGCCTCGCTCGAGGCGAGCCTGAAGCAGCTGCGCGCGGTGATCGGCACCTGAACCCGCTTCGACGACAACACGCCTTCATGACGGATCTTCAACCTTTGATCATCCTGCTCGGCCAGAGCGAGCGGCAGCGCGACGCGGCGCTCGCCGACCAGCAGCGCGCGCAGATCGCGAGCGACGCGGCGGCGGCGCAAGCCGAGCAACTGCGCCACTACCGGCGCGACTACGCGCAGCGCTGGAGCGCGCAGTTCACGCGCGAAGGCAAGATCGAGCTGGTGCACTGCTACCAGAGCTTCATGGAGCGGCTGACGCAGGCGGTCGACCAGCAGGGCCGCGCCGCCGAGTTCGCCGCGCAGCAGCTCGAGAACGCGCGCGTCGTCGTGCGCGATGCCGAGCTGCGCTGCGCCTCGGTGCGCAAGCTGATCGAGCGGCGCCTGCACGAGCAGCGCCTGAACGCCGACCGCCGCGACCAGAAACAGACCGACGAGGCCGCCACCCGCGCCGCCTGGCAGCGCATCGGCGCGACGCGGCCGGCGCCGCTGATGTGACCGCGCTGAGCACGCCCCCCACCATGCAGACCATCACCCCCACCGCGCCGCGCGCGCCGATCCCCGACGCCGCGCCGCACCCGGCCGGCGGCCACGCCAGCGCCGACCCGGCCGGCTTCGCCTCGCTGCTGCGCCAGACGCGCATGCCGGCGGCACCACCGACGCCGCTCGCGAACCTCGATAGCGCAGCGCCGGCCGAGCCCCCCGACGCCGATCCGCCCGCGGCGTCGGCACCGGCCGATGCCGACACCGGCAACGCCGAAGCGACAACCGCCGCGCCGACCGCCGGGCGCCCGCGCACGCCGTCGAAGACGCGCGCCGCGACCACCGACACGCCGGCCGCAAAGGCCGATGGCGAACCCGACACGCCGGCCCGCGACGCGGCCGCGAACGACGGCAGCGCCGCGGCGACCCCGCCCGCACTCGACCCGACCGTGATGCACTGGCTCGCCGGCCTGCAGCGCGCGGCCACGCCGGCGAGATCCGGTGCCGACACGCGCCCCGCGCACGGCGCACGCGATGACGACACAGCGCCCTCGTCCGCGACGCCGGCCGCCGCCGATACGCTCGACACCGAGACCGCCACCCGCGGCCGCAGCACCACCGACGCGAACGCGCGCGACGCGATCACCGACCGGCGCGAGGCGCTGGTCGGCCAACGCGACGCCGCGGCCGCAACCGGCAGCGCCGGCCGCTTCGCCGACGCCCTGCTCGCCGCGGCGCCGGGCGAGAAGGCCGCCGCATCGGCAGCGCCCGCGCCCGATGCGCCGACCGCACCGCCGCCGAGCGCGATGCCAGCCCCTGCGACCGCCTCGACCGCCGCGCCGGCCGAGCCCGTCGCCGTCGCCCTCGCCACACCGATCGACGCCCCCGATTTCGCCCAGCAGCTCGGGCTGCGCCTGGGCGTGCTGGCGCGCGACGGCGTGCAACGCGCCGAGCTGCAGCTGAACCCGGCCGAGATGGGGCCGGTGGCGATCCAGATCGTGATGGACGGCACGCAGGCGCGCATCGACTTCGGCGCCGATGTCGCCGCCACGCGCCACGCGATCGAGGCCGGCCTGCCCGAGCTCGCGAGCGCGCTGCGCGATGCCGGCTTCACGCTCGCCGGCGGCGGCGTCTCGTCGAACGGCGGCGGCCAGGGCCGCGGCGACGGCAGCGACGCCGATGCCCGCGGCGGCCCGGCGCGCGCACGCGCGGTGACGAGCGACACGCTCCAGCACGTCGGCAGCGCCGCGGCGCGGATCGTGCGCGCCGGCGGCGTCGACCTGTTCGCCTGACGCACGGCAGCGCGCAGCGCGGGCGCCGGACTGGGCGCCTTATGCCCTGCTTATCGCCGCTTCGGCGCGCGCCATCGTTTTCATAATTTCCCTCATCCCCAGCCGCCGAATCCGCGCCCCCCGCGCGGGCGCGCCGGCTGCACGAAACCGAAGGAGTGAACGACGATGGCCGCTGCCGCTGCCCCTGTTGCCGATGCCGGTGCCGCCGCGCCCGCGCCTGCGAAGGGCAAGAAGAAGCTGATCATCATCGCCGGCGCGGCGCTGCTGGTGCTGGCGATCGCCGGCGCGGGCACCGCGTTGTTCCTGAAGAAGCGCGCCGCGGCCGCGGCGGCCGGCGAAGACACCAGTGCGCAGGCCGACGCCCACCACAGCGCCAAGCCCGACCTGAAGCACCCGCCGACCTTCCTGCCGCTCGACCCGTTCGTCGTCAACCTGGCCGACAAGGAGGTCGACCGCTACGCGCAGGTCGGCATCACCTTCGAGGTCGAGGACGCGAAGTTCGCCGAGCAGATGAAGGCGTTCATGCCGGCGATCCGCAACGGCATCCTGATGATCCTGGCGCACAAGTCGTCGACCGAGCTGCTCGAGCGCGCCGGCAAGGAGAGGCTGGCCGGCGAGATCCTCGCCGAGGCGGCGCGCACGATGGGCATCGACGTCGAGCCCGCCGCCGAACCGGCCGAGGCGAAGGCGAAGGCCGAAGACGCCAAGCCCGGCGAGGACGACGATCCGAAGCCGGTGAAGAAGGCCGCCAAGGCCGCGCCGAGCGAGCCGAACCCGATCCGTCGCGTCCACTTCTCGAACTTCATCGTCCAATGAATCAACAGATTCTTTCGCAAGACGAAGTCGACGCGCTGCTGCAGGGCATCACCGGCGAGAGCCAGAAGCTCGACGAGGCACCGGCCGACGACGGCGCGATCCGCAACTACGACCTGGCGAGCCAGGAGCGGATCGTGCGCGGGCGCATGCCCACGATGGAGATCATCAACGAGCGCTTCGCCCGCAACATCCGCATCGGCCTGTTCAACTTCATCCGCAAGAGCCCGGAGATCGCGATCGGCGCGATCAAGGTGCAGAAGTACAGCGCGTTCCTGCGCGAGATCGTGGTGCCGACGAACTTCAACATCGTCAGCGTGCGGCCGCTGCGCGGCTCGGGCCTGATCGTGTGCGACCCGACGCTGGTGTTCGCGGTGATCGACGCCCTGTTCGGCGGCGCCGGCAAGTACCACACCCGCATCGAGGGGCGCGACTTCTCGCCGACCGAGCTGCGCATCATCACCCGCCTGGTCGACGTGATCACGGCCGAGTACAAGAAGGCGTGGCAGGGCATCTACCCGCTCGAGCTCGAGTACCAGCGCTCGGAGATGCAGCCGCAGTTCGCGACGATCGCCACGCCGGGCGAGATCATCGTGGCCACCAGCTTCACGCTCGAGATCGGCGACACCAGCGGCACGATCCACTTCTGCATACCGTACGCGACGCTCGAGCCGATCCGCGACGTCCTGTACTCGACGATCCAGGGCGACGCCGCCGAGCCCGACCGGCGCTGGGTCAACCTGCTGAAGCAGCAGATCCAGGCCGCCAACGTCGAGCTCGTCGCCGAGCTCGCGCAGGCGCCTGCGACCGTCGAGCAACTGCTGTCGTTCAAGGTCGGCGACTTCGTCGAGCTCGACCTGCACCAGGCGATCCAGGCCAAGGTGGCCGGGGTGCCGGTGTTCGACTGCCACTACGGCACGAGCAACGGCAAGTACGCACTCAAGGTCAATCAACTGCTGACCAGCACCGAACAGGGCTGGCTGGGGGATCTGCATCATGTCAGCTGAAGAAACTGCAAACCGCGCCGCTCCCGCCGACGACGCGGACGCGATGGCCGCCGAATGGGCCGCCGCGCTCGCCGAATCGAAGCCCGAGACGGCCTCGGAGGTGCACGCCGCGGCCGACCAGATCGCGCCCGCCGCGTTCCAGAACTTCGCGCCCACCGGCGCGACGAACGCCGGCAACGACATCAACATGATCCTCGACATCCCGGTGCAGCTCACCGTGGAGCTGGGGCGCACGCGGATCCCGATCAAGCACATCCTGCAGCTCGCGCAGGGCTCGGTCGTCGAGCTCGAGGCGATGGCCGGCGAGCCGATGGACGTGCTCGTCAACGGCTACCTGATCGCCCAGGGCGAGGTCGTCGTCGTCAACGAGAAGTTCGGCATCCGGCTCACCGACATCGTCACGCCGAGCGAGCGCATGCGCCGTCTCAGCCGGGCCTGAACGAGCGAACCTGCCATCCATGTCGCAGACGATCACGTCACTCCTCTGGTTCGTCGCGATCCTCGCGCTGATCCCGGCCGCGCTCTGGCTCCTGAAGCGCACGCCGATGGGCGGCGGCGCGGCACAGGGCGTGTTGCGCAGCGTCGCCGCACTGCCGCTTTCGGCGAGCCAGCGCATCGTCGCGGTCGAGGTC
>DATMIN010000198.1:0-6997 GCA_035554275.1 Burkholderiaceae bacterium | reverse complement strand
AGCGCACAGAGCCGCTCGATCAGCGCCTCGGGCCGCGCGCCCGGCGCGAGCAGCGGCGTGATCTCGGGCCACGCGCGCGCGATCGCCTGGATCGCGGCGCTGCGGCTGCGGATGATGCCGAGCTCGGCGATGCGCTCGATCGGCGCGTCGCCGAGCGCGGCCGGCGCGGGGAACGTGCGGCTCACGTCGCTCCACGGCGTGCGCAGCGGCTCGCCGAAACGCTCGACGACGCGCCGCGCGAGCGTGCGCGCTCCGGCCACCGTGACCTGCTGGCCGAGCACCGCGCGCACCGCAAGCTCGAACGCGTCGAGGCTGCCCGGCAGGCGCAGCCCCGGTGAACCCGGCAGCGCGGCGAGCGCGGCGTCGATCGTCTGCGGCTCGGCGTCGAGGTCGAGCCAGCGCCGCGCCGCGGCGACGACGCGCCCGCTCGCCGCGGCCAGCTCGGGCGCGAAGCGCAGCAGCACGACCGGCGCGGTCGCGACGAACTCGGCCTCGACCCAGCCGGCGAGCGGCGCGACCGAACCCGGGCGCAGCGTGCGCCGCACGCGCGGCCCGTCGACGGCCTCGACCTCCGGCACCGCGCGCTGCGCGAGGAAGCGCAGCAGCGCCGCGGCGGCGTACGGCGGCCGGTAGCCGAGCTTGACGGTGATCGCGGCCTGGTCGTCGAAGACGGCGTCGTCGGCCTCACCGCGCAGCCGGCTCGGGCTCATCCTGTAGCTGTCGACGAACGCGGCGTTGAAGCGGCGCACGCTGTTGAAGCCGCTCGCCAGCGCGACCTGCGCGACCGGCAGCCGCGTGTCGGTCAGCAGCTGCTTGGCGAGCAGCAGGCGGCGCGTCTGCAGGTATTGCAGCGGCGTCACGCCGTGCTCGGCCTGGAAGATGCGGCGCAGGTGCCGGTCGCTGACGCCCAGGCGCGCAGCGACGTCGACGAGGCTCGCCGCCTCGCCGCTCGCGGCCCGCGCGTCGAGCGCGTCGGCGGCCTGGCGCGCGAGCGTGGTTGATGCGTCCATCACCGTCCACGCGAGCGGCGCGCCAGGCGCGATCTCGGGCCGGCACTTCATGCACGGGCGAAACGATGCCGCCTCGGCCTGCGCCGGCGTCGCGAAGAAGCGGCAGTTGTGGGCGCGCGGCGTGCGCACGCGGCAGATCGGGCGGCAATAGATGCCGGTCGAGGTGACGCCGACGAACAGCCGCCCGTCGAAGCGCGCATCGCGGGCCGTGATCACGCGGTAGGCGGCGCGATCGTCGAGCGGGGCGGTGGCGAAATCCATGCGTGATTATCGGCGGCTGGCGCGGCGCGACTCGCCGTTTCCGGACACGTCGCCGGCGCGGCAGAATGGGGCTCGTCAATCGCGAGTCAATCGCCAATCCATCGCAAACAAGGCGGAGGTTCAGCGTCATGGCCACCGTACGAGAGGGAAACCAGACGGTGCTGGTCGTCGTCGACGTCCAGGTCGGCGTCGTCGCTTCGGCGTGGGACGTGGAGCGCATCGTCGGCAACGTCGCGCAGGCCGTCGAGCGCGCGCGCCGCGCGGGCGTGCCGGTGTTCTGGGTCCAGCATTCCGACAACGATCTGGTGCGCGAGAGCCCGGCCTGGCAGTGGGTGCCGCAGCTCGTGCCGCGCGACGCCGAGGTGCGCATCCACAAGCGCTTCGAGTCGTCGTTCGAGCAGACCGACCTCGAGGCGCAGCTCGCGCGGCACGACGCGACCCGCATCGTGCTCGCCGGCGCGTCGACGAACTGGTGCATCCGCGCGACCGCGTACGCCGCGCTCGAACGCGGCTACGACCTGACGCTCGTCAGCGACGCGCACACGACGACGACGATCGAGCTGGAAGGCGGCACGAAGGTCGAGGCCGCCGGCATCGTCACCGACCTGAATGTCACGATGACGTGGCTCAACTACCCGGGCCGGCGCAACAGCACGGCGCGCGCCGCCGAGATCGACTTCAGCGCGGCGCCGGCAGCGGCCGCGGCCTGACGGCGGCGGCCGGTCGCGATGTTGCCGACCCCGCCGCCGATCGAAACCGAACGCCTGCGCGTGCGCCTCGTCGAGGAGGCCGATCTGCCGGGCCTGTTCGCCGTCAACGGCGACCCCGAGGTCACGCAGTACCTGCCGTATGAGACTTGGCGCTCGCCTGCCGATGGGCAGGCCTGGTTCGAGCGGATGGCCGGCATCCAGGTGACGGGCAACGCGCACCAGTTCGTCGTCGTGCGCAAGGATTCCGGCGAGGTCATCGGCAGCTGTCTGCTGTTCCGCTTCGACCAGCGCAGCGCGCGCGCCGAGCTCGGCTACGTGCTCGGCCGCGCCCACTGGGGCCACGGCCTGATGCGCGAGGCGCTCGTGGCGCTGCTCGGCTGCGCGTTCGGCGCGCTCGCGCTGCGCCGCATCGAGGCCGAGATCGACCCGCGCAACGCGGCGTCGCTGCGCCTGATCGAGCGCCTCGGCTTCGCGCGCGAAGGGCTGTTGCGGCAACGCTGGGTCGCGAAGGGCGAGGCGCGGGACGTGGTGATCCACGGGCTGCTGGCCGACGAGTGGCGCTCGCGCCGCGCAGCAGCCGCGTCGGACCGCTGACACCACAAGGAGGTACTCGCCGATGCTCACCGCCACCTGCCACTGTGGCGCCGTCCGCGTCGAAGTGCCGCGCAAGCCGCGCCGGCTGACCAACTGCAACTGCTCGATTTGCCGCCGCTACGGCGTGCTCTGGGCGTACTACAAGGACGCGCAGGTCCGGCTCGTCGCCGAAACCGGCGCGACCGACGAGTACGTCTGGGGCGACCGGACGCAGAAATTCATCCGCTGCAAGGCGTGCGGCTGCGTGATGCAATGGAAGAAGCTCGCGCCAGGGCCGCACAGCCACACCGGCGTCAACGCGCGCCAGTTCGACCCCGAGGCGATCGGCCACGTGAGAATCCGCCTGCTCGACGGCGAAAAGACTTGGAAGTACGTCGGCTAGCTGGCCACGAAACCGCGCCTCACGCTGCGGGGAACTTGCCGTGGCGCCCGGTGCCGCTGCTGAAGCGCTGCGCGCCGTCGACCGATTCGCCGGAGGCGAGCGTCTTCCGGCCGAACCCGAACTCCGACGCGAGCGCGTCGGTCAGCGCCAGGCCGTGCTGCGCGACGACGCTCGCGCGGTCGTTGCGCAGGCAGGCCTGCGGGAACGCGGCGATTTGCTTGGCCAGCTCGACCGCCGCGGCGCGCGCCTGGCCGGGCTCGACGACGCGGTTCGCGAGGCCAAGCATCAGCGCTTCGTCGGCGCCGACGGCGCGGCCGGTGAGGATCAGGTCGAGCGCGCGGCTCTCGCCGATCAGGCGCGGCAGCCGCACCGTGCCGCCGTCGATCAGCGGCACGCCGAAGCGGCGGCAGAACACGCCGAACACCGCCGTGCGCGCGGCCACACGCAGATCGCACCAGATCGCGAGCTCGAGCCCGCCGGCCACCGCGTGGCCCTCGACCGCGGCGATCACCGGTTTGCTCAGGCGCAGCCGCGTCGGGCCCATCGGGCCGTCGGCGGCCATGTCGGCGTCGAGCGGGTTGCGGCCCGTGCCGCTCGCGAACGCCTTCAGGTCGGCGCCGGCGCAGAAGGTGTCGCCGGCGCCGCGCAGGACGGCGACGCTCGCGCTCGCGTCGGCATCGAAGTCGCGGAACGCCTTGGCGAGCGCATGCGCAGTCGCGCCGTCGACCGCGTTGCGCGCGGCGGGGCGGGCTATCGTGACGATCCGCACCGGGCCGTCGTTCTCGATCAGGACGGTGCTCGTGCTCATGCTCATGGCGTGTGCAGGACGAGCGCGACGGTCTGCGCCGCGAGCTCGTCGAGATCGAAGCGCGGTGCGCCGCCGCGCGGCTTCGCGCGGTACCACGTCGCCGAGAAGTTGATCGCGCCGAGGATCATCAGTCGTGCGAGCTTCGCGTCGGCCCGCAGCAATCCTTGCGCGTGCAGCTCGTCGAGCGTGCGCTGCCAGATCGCGTCGTAGCGGTCTTTCAGCTCGATGATGCGGCGCTTGTACTGCGCCGGCAGCGAGCGCCAGTCGTAGAGCATCACCGGGATGAAGTCGCTGCCGGTGTCGTGCAGGATGCCGTAGTGCGTGCGCACGAGTTGGCGGAAGCGCTCGGCCGCCGGCAGCGCGGCGCCGCCGCCGAGCACGTCCTGCGTGCGTTCCAGGCCCTGGCGCAGGCCTTCCTCCATCACCGCCATCAGCAGCTCGTGCTTGTTCGCGAAGTGATAGAACGGGCTGCCCGAGCGCATGCCTACGGCGTGCGCGATGTCGCGGATCGTGGTGCCGTCGAAACCCTTCTCGCGAAACAGCCGCGCGGCGACGCGCACGAGATCGGCACGGCGGTTGTCGGGCGCTTCGGGGGCGGCGGCCTTCGCGGCGCGGGGGCGGGTCTTGGCCGGCGGGGGCACGTTCAAGCGGCGCTTTCGGGTTTTTACGCTGACGGTCGGCGGGGCTTCTCTATACAAAGCAATTGCTTGCTTGGGTTGGCCGAGAATAGCAAGCCGCATCGCCCGCCGCAACGGGGCGCGCCAGCGGCCCCGGTTTGGGAGAGGCGGGTTTTGCAGGCTGTCCAGATCGTCATCAGCGGCATCGCGCAGGGCTGCATCTACGGCCTGATCGCGCTCGGCGTGGTGCTGATCTACAAGGCCACCGAGACGGTCAGCTTCGCGCAGGGCGAGCTGATGATGCTGGGCGCGTTCATCGGCCTGCTGGTGATGACGTCGCTCGGCTTTTCGTTCTGGCTCGCGTTCGCGGCGTCGGTCGTCGCGATGGGCGCGTTCGGCATCGGGCTGGAGCGGCTCGTGATCCGGCCGATCCTCGGCCAGCCGGCGTTCTCGATCGTGATGCTGACGATCGGCATCGGCTACGTCGCCCGAGGCGCGATCACGATGCTGCCGACGATCGGCACCGAGACCCACACGCTGCCGGTGCCGTACAAGGATCAGGTCTGGAACCTCGGCACGGTCGTGCTCAACGTCGAGCAGATGGTGATCATCGCCGCCACGCTGGTGTTGATCGGCGCGCTGTATCTGCTGTTCCGCCACAGCCGGGTCGGTGTGGCGATGCAGGCGGCGTCGCAGAACCAGCTCGCCGCGTACTACATGGGCATCCCCGTCGCGCGGCTGAACGGGCTGGTGTGGGGGCTGGCCGCGGCCGTCGCCGCGGTCGCGGGCCTGTTGCTCGCGCCGATCACGTTCGTGCACGCGAACATGGGCTTCATCGGCCTGAAGGCGATGCCGGCGGCGGTCGTTGGCGGCTTCGGCAGCCTGCCGGGCGCGCTCGTCGGCGGGCTGGTGATCGGCGTGGTCGAGTCGCTCGCCGGCTTCTACCTGCCCGAAGGCTTCAAGGACGTGGCGGCGTACGTCGTCGTGCTCGTGATGCTCGTCGTCAAGCCGAGCGGGCTGTTCGGCGAGAAGCTGCGCAAGAAGGTCTGAACCAGATGCGCTTCATCTTCAAGACCGACTACGCGCAGGACATCCGCCTCGCCAAGCACGGCGGCCACGTGTTCTGGTATTCGGCGCTGCTGCTCGCGCTCATCGCCGCGCCGTGGCTCCTGCCCGAATACTGGCTCGCGCAGCTGACCTTCGTGCTGATCTACTCGGTCGTCGGGCTCGGGCTGATGGTGCTGTCGGGCTTCACCGGCCTGTTCTCGCTCGGCCACGCGGCGTTCCTCGGCGTCGGCGCGTACACGCAGGCGGCGCTGACGAACGCCGGCGTGCCGGCACCGATCGCGCTGCTCGCGGCCGGCGTGTTCGCGGCGGCGGCCGGCGTCGTCGTCGGGCTGCCGGCGCTGCGCGTCAAGGGCATCTACCTCGCGATCGCGACGCTCGCGTTCGGCTTCATCGTCGAGGAGGTGTTCGCGCGCTGGGAGCGCGTGACCGGCGGCAACGCCGGCACGCACCTGAAGGCGCCCGACGTGTTCGGGTTCGTGCTCGACACCGACAAGTCGTTCTACGCCGCCTGCCTGGTCGTCACCGTGCTCGCGACGCTCGGCGTGCTGAACCTGCTGCGCTCGCCGACCGGCCGTGCGTTCGTCGCGATCCGCGACTCCGAGGTCTCGGCGCAGAGCATGGGCATCCACCTGGCGCGCTACAAGACGCTGTCGTTCGCGATCTCGGCGGCGCTGGCCGGCTTCGGCGGCGCGCTGTACGCGCACAAGCTGCAGTTCATCTCGCCCGACCAGTTCGACATCCTGCAGTCGATCGACCTGGTGCTGATGATCGTGATCGGCGGCGTCGGCTCGATCCACGGCGCGTTCCTCGGCGCGATCTTCCTGATCACGATGCCGCAGCTGATCAACCTCGCGAAAGCCGGGCTGCCGGCCGCGATCGGCCAGGCGCCGGGGCTGCAGGGGCTGGTCTACGGCGCGGTGCTGATCGCCTTCGTGCTGTTCGAGCCGCAGGGGCTGTACGGGCGCTGGCTGAAGCTGCGCACCTATTTGCAGATCTTCCCGTTCTACCGGCGCGGGATGTTTGCGCGGCAGAAGAGTTACTTGAAATCAGATCGGCTGAAATGAATCTCTCTTCATCCGGAGCGTTGAGCGGCAAAGGCACGACCGGGCGGGCTGCTCCGCTTAGCTTCAGCGGTCGTCGCTGCGCGCCGACTGCCCTGCGGTGCTCGGTCTCATGGCCCGTCGCCCAACTCGCTTCGCTCACTTCGTTCGCTGCGCTCAGACAAACGGCGACAAGTCAGTTCACGAAGCGCGCTGCGCGCGCGGGCCACGAGCCCTGCGCTCCTCGGCGCCTCAGATGCGCTGCGCAGCCCGCCCGGCCGTGCCTTTGCAGAACCGGCGGTGGCGTGCGCGAGACGAACCAAACGCTGCCCTCGCGGCAGGCGGCATCGGCTGCGGGCTCAGTGGGCGGCGACGAGAAGCGCAGGCTCGGGGTCGGCGCGCGCAGCGCGCTTCGTGATCTGACTCGCCGCGGCTGTTCGAGCGCAGTGAGCGAAGCGAACGTAGCGAGTTCTGCGGCGCGACCCCGAGCCGAGCATCGCAGTGGAG
>DATMIN010000197.1:0-12685 GCA_035554275.1 Burkholderiaceae bacterium | reverse complement strand
GCTGCGTCAGCGCGCCGAGGTTGACGAGGAAGCTGCCGGCCGGGTAGCCGGCGTTCGGGAAGATCGTCTGCCCGCCGGGCTGGTTCCACGGCCCGGCGTTGCCCGGGTTGTGCTGCACCTGCGGATTCGCGCCGCCGGTGCCGGTCACGTCGAACACGCTGCACCAGTTGGCCGCGTCGATCGTCTTCGGCACGGCGATCATCAGGTCGCCGTCGTCGATGCCGAGCGCGGTGTTGGTGAAGAAGTTCGCCGCGGTGCGCGGATGGTCCTCGATCACTTTCGCCGGCACCGAGTACGACTCCTTCGCGCTGTACATCACGCGCACGGTATCGGGCGCGCCGGCGCTGCCGGCGGTGATCTCCACCGGCGCCAGCACCCAGCTGAAGTTGGTGCCGTTGAACTGCGCCCGCACCTCGCAGCCGAGCGCCTCAACGGCGGTGGCGATGCCGTAGCCGCTCATCTGCACGTCACGCTGCAGCGCGTACAGCGCGAGCGCGCCGCTGAGCTGCGCGTCGGTGCCCGAGGTGGTCGAGCGCCGCTGGCCTTCGCTGACGACGAGCACCTGGGTGATCACGAGCGTCACGAACAGGCCGATCGCGAGGCCGACCATCAGCTCGATCAACGTGAAGCCTCGGCCGGCACGCGCGGGGCGGATCGTTCGGGGGGTCGGCGGCGATCCGTTCATGGGCACGGCTCCGAGTTCAGCTCGTGACCGCGGTCGCGCTGCGGTAGGTCTGCGTGCCCTGCCCGGTCGTCCACGAGATCGCGATCGTGACGACACCGCTCGTGGCGTTGACGGTGACGGCGGTGCTCGCGCCGGGCAGCGCGCGGCCGACCTTCTGCGACCAGTCCTGGCAGCGCGCGAGGGTCGGGCACTGCGCGCTCGCGTAGAGCGCGAGGTTCGGCCGATCGGCCCACATCAGGCCGACCAGCTCGGCGGCGAGGTAGGTTGCGTCGCCGCGCAGCTTGGCCTGCGTCTGCGCGCGCGTCATGCCGGCCTGCAGGCCGACGATGCCGAGCACGCCGACCGCGAACACGAGCGTGGAGACGAGCACCTCGACGATGGCGAAGCCGCGGGATCGGCGGGCAAGGCGAGGAAGGCGATTCGTGCGCATGGCGTCGGGTCAGCAGTACCGCGGGTCGGCGGTGTTGGTGATGCGCGGGTCGCACATGCGCACCGCACCGGCCGGCGTGAGCAGCACGCGCAGCGGGCGATAGTCGTTGCTCGTCACCGCGTTGTCGAAATCGATGCGGGCCACGCCGGTCGTGCCGACGACGCGGCCGAAGCCGTTGAACGTGACGCTGTTGGCCACCGTGCTGTTGTCGGCCTGCAGCGCCGCGACCGTGACGCCGGCGCTGCCGACGCCGGCGGCGGCCTTCTCGATCAGCGCCGGCGTGCCGGTGCTCGACAGCGCCGCCGCGCACTGCAGCGCCGGACTGTCGAGGCTGATCACCCACGAGGCCGAGTTCGACGACAGCGCGCAGGTGTTGTCGAGCGCCGCCGGCCCGCTCGCGGTGACGAGCGAGAACATCACGGTCTGATTGCGCCGCAGCGCTTCCATGCGGGCGCGCTGCAGCCCGTTCTGCACCGACTCGGCGGCGTTGCGGATGCGCAGATTGCGCATCCACGTGCCGACGCTCGGAGCGACGGCGCCGAGCAGCACCGCGAGCACGGTCAGCGTGGTCGCCGCCTCGATCATCGAGATGCCGCGCTGGGCGCGCCGAGACGCGTTCATCAGCATTCCTGCCCCTTGACGAGCCAGCAGGCCTTCGCCACCGTGGCGCCCTTGAACGTCGTCGTCGCCTGCGCGTTGCCGCTCGTCAGCGTGTAGACGTGGCCGACCGCGCGGCCGGCGATGCCGGTGGCCGTCAGCGTGTAGCCCTGGTTGCCGGTGCCGCTGTTGCCGTCGAGCGCGCAGCCGATCGAAAAGTACTTCGCGGCGGCGGGCTGGAAGTTGGCCCACGACGGCGCGCCGGTCGCGTTCGCGCACGTCGTGGCGCCGGCGTTGCCGTAGTTGCGGTTGTCCTGGTAGTACTGCTCGAGCTTGACGCGATAGTCGGAGAGATTCGAGAACGCCTCGGGCAGCTGACCGCGCCGCACGTAGTCGCCGTACGAGGGCAGCGCGACGGCCGCGAGGATCGCGACGACCGCGACGACGACCATCACTTCGATGAGCGAGAAGCCTCGCGCGGTGGCTCGCTGACCCGATCTCGAACTGCACGGCGTTGGTCGCATGCAGCGATTCTGGACAGCGCTTCGATTGCTGCGATGTGAACAATTTGGCGCGCGTCGACGCCGTGACGCACTCGATGTGGCGTGTGCACCGCCATCGCGCATCGACGTGGGAATTTGATCCCGCGATGCGCGGCGTGAGGCGTCGCGACGCGTGGTCGCGCCGCGAAACGCAATCAGGCCGTCAACGCGTACAGCTGCGACAGCGCGCGCCGCCGCATCGGCAGCAGCGGGTGCAGCGCGAGCAGGCCGGTCGCGCCGATGCTGCGTTCGAGGTAACGCAGCTCGGTGAACTTGTCGCGCGTCGCATCGTCGAGCGTCGGCTCGAAGCCGTTCTCACGCATGATCGCGAAGCCCTTCGCGCGCAGTGCGAGCTCGGTGAACAGGCCGAGATAGCAGATCAGGTCGGCAACGATAGCGCCGTGGAAACGGCTCTTCAGATCGGCGAGGTAGCGGCCAGCCGGCGCGTCGGAAAGGCCACCCGAGTGGATCAGCTCGAGCAGCTGCGCGTCGGCATCGAAGCCGTGGCCGAGCCAGTCGCCGAGCGCGCGCTCGCTGCGGTGGAACGCGAACAGCAGCATCGCCGGCACGGCGAGCAGCACCGCGAGCGTCGCCAGGCGCGGCACCGCCGCGAGGTGGTTGAACACCGAGTGCAGCAGCACCGCGGCCGCGAACCCCGGCAGCGCGCCGAGCAGGCCGTGCGACTCCTCGCGCTCGGTCACCGCGAGCGCGACGAGCGCGACGATCGCGGTCGCCCCGCCGTGCATGATCGCGGTGCCAAAGCCGCGCACGATCCAGGTCGCGGTTCCGGCGTCGCCCGCGTGCCAGAGCAGGTAGACGTTCTCGGCCAGCGAGAAGCCGCAGCCGGCCGCGAAGCCGAGGATCGCCGCGTCGACGAGGAAGCCGATGCGGTGCCGGTGGATCAGCACGACGACGATCGCGCCCTTCAGCGCCTCCTCGATCAGCGGCGAAACGTAGCGCGCGTAGAAGACGCGCTCGAGTGGCAGCGTGCCGAGCAGCGCGCGGTTGATGAGGAACGAGAGCAGCGCCGCGGCGACGCCTGCGCCGAGCACCGCGAGCACCAGGCCGGGCCGCACGAGCTGGTAGCTGTCGAGATAGAACAGCGCGGTCAGGAAGCACAGCACCGGCAGTACACACAGCGCGGCGGAAATCAGCGGCATCGACAACATGGGCGGCAGCGGCACCTTACATGATCTTCAACGACAGCATCCACTCATGCCCGCTTCGCTTGCCGCCCTCGGCGCCGACCGCGTAGCCGGCCGACAGGATCATCTCGTACCAGTGCATCACGCTGAAGCGCAGGTCCCACTGCGTGCCGATGCTGGCGTAGCGCTTGCGCAGCGTCGAGCGGCCGGGGTCGGTCCACAGCGCCGAGCCGAACACCGCGGGCCGCAGCCAGGTGGCGTGGAAGCCCGGCACGCCGGCCGACTCGAAGATCAGCGGCGGCAGGTTCCACTCGACCATCTGGCGCACGAACGACAGCCCGGCGATCTCGTTGATGCGAAAGCCCGGCATCGATTCGTACTCGCGGTAGCGCTTGACCGCGCCGTCGTCGATGCGGTTGTTGCCGAAGCCGCCGAAGTAGAAATTGGCGAGCGGGTCGTCGCGGCTGCCGCGCGCCGCGCCGGCCGCGGTGCGCGACCAGACCGACGAGTGCGCCCACGGCAGCGGTACGCCGACATCGACGTTGCCGTGCAGCTGCGGCGTCGTGCGGCGCTTCGCCTGGCTCACCGCGAGCACGCCGCTCGCGAGCACGCCCTTCTCGTCGTCGACGCCGCCGAGCGACTTGCGCACATCGGTGAAGTACAGCCCGGCCTGCGCGATGCTCAGCCGCGAGAAGCCGCTCGAGACGTTCTGATAGTCGGGCAGCGTGTCGATCTTGTCGTAGTACGCGAGGTCGAGCTTCAGGTCGAGGCGGCGCGGCTCGTCGAACACCAGCGGCTCGTCGTAGCCGAGCTTGACCGCGAGGCCCTTGCGGCTGCGCTTGGTCGGCCCCGAGAGATCGTAGAAGTCGGACTTGTTCCACGACAGCGCGCCGCGCCAGCCGAGGTAGCGGCCGGTGAGCTCGACGTGCGCGCGCTCGTCCTGGCCGAGATCGCGATCGGGCGTGTACGCGGCGGTCAGGCCGATGTGCGCGAAGCCGAGCAGGTCGTCGATGTTGGCGTGGTAGCCGAGGCCGACCGCGTCCTTGTAGCCCTGCAGCACCGGGTACGCGCTCTGCAGGCGCAATTGTTCGAGCGGCGCGTAAGTGCCGCGGCGCGTGACGAGCTGCGCGTCGTCGACGCGGCTCGGCGGCGGCACCTGCCAGGTCGTCACGACCGGGTACTTCTTCGTCAGCTCGGTGCCGAGGAAGCGCACCGCGCTCACGTCGTCGAGCGCCTTCGGTTGCTCGACGACGCTCGGCACGAACCCGCGGCCGGTGTACGCGAGCACGACGAGGCGCCCGTCGGCCAGCGGCAGCGGGCGGAACAGGCCGGTCTCGGCGTTCGTCACCGCCTCGGTCGCACCGGTCGCGACCACGTAGCGAAAGATGTTCGACGCGCCGGTGTAGTAGCTGCTGCCGTACAGGTAGCGGCCGTCACGCGAGAACACGAAGCCCTCGGGCGCGGCCTGGCCGAAGCGGAACTCGCTGACCTGATCGAGCCGGCCGTCGAGCACCAGCGGCGCGAGGTTCCAGACGCGCACGAACTGGTCGCCGTGCACTTCGTTCACGGAGGCCGAGAGCTGCTTCCCGTCGGGCGAGATGTCGAGGTCGGTCGGCACCACGCCGTACGCGAACGTGTGCAGCTGGTTCCACTCGGTGTACGGGTACGGGATGCGCACGATCGTCGCGAGCCCATTCTGGTGCCGCACGCCGAGCAGCGAGCGATCGGCGGCGTTGAACACCAACTCGCCGATGCGCGCGTCCTTCAGCAGCGTCGTGACGCGGCCGGTGGCGACGTCGAGCGCGACGACATCGCGGTACGCGAGGTTGTCGGTCGCGAAGAAGATCGTGCGGTGCGCCGCATCAAAGGCGAACGCGGTGACCGAATACAGCACCGCGCCCTTGATGTCGGCCAGGCGCCGCGTCGTGCCGGTGCGGATGTCGATCGCGCCGACGTGCTCGACCACGCCGGGATAGCGGAACGCGCCGTACAGCGTGCCGCTCGCCTCGTCGAAGTAGGTGCGCGAACTCGAGCCGACAGCCACCGGCACCAGCGGGCGCAGCGGCGTGATCGGGAACTTGCGCACCTCTGCCAGGTTGCGGCGCTGGAATTCGTGCTCGAACAGGGTCCACTGCTGCCACGCGGCGTCGAGCGGCAGGCCGAAGACGCGCTCGAAGTCGTCGGCGTAGTGGCGCAGGCTGCCCGCGTCGCGGCGCAGCCAGTCGACCACCTTCTCGGGCGTGTAGGCGTACGACAGCCAGGTCATGAAGCGCGTGCCGTAGAGGTACGCATTGGCGCCGACCTGGAAGTCGATGCGCACGCCGCGCGACTCGAGCCCGAGCGGGTCGAAGAAGGCCGCGTCGTCGCGCACCATCGCGCGGAACACCATCTCGTCGTAGCCGCCCTGTGCGCGGCCGAGGCCGCCGCCCATCCACGTCTCCATGAACACCGCCGCGCCCTCGAGCAGCCAGCGCGGCACGTTGAAGCGCGGCACCGTCAGGTAGCTGTAGAGCAGCGTCTCGGGGTGCGCGCCCTGCGGCGGCACCTTGCCGAAGAACGCGCCGCGCCAGAACAGGTCTTGCGGCGACGCGAGATCGGTGGTCGCGATGTGCACCAGCTCGTGGTTCATCAGCGAGTACATGCGCTCGCTGCTCGGATTGGTCTCGTACGCGTTCGACGCCGGCGAGACCTCGACCCGCAAGGTGTTGAACGGCAGCGGCGTCGCGCCGGCGTTGCCGTAATCGGAGAAGTCTTTCAGGAACACCGTCACCGGTTGCGACGGCAGCCAGCCGAAGCGCTCGCGCTGCCAGCGCAGCGAGTTGGTGAAGGTCTGGATCGTGTGCGGCACCAGGTAGTCGAGCACCGGCGACGGGTAGATCAGGCGCAGGTCGGGCGTCTCGACCAGGCCGAGGCCGAGCGGATTCGCATCGGCCGCGCGTGCCGGCATGGCGGCGACCAGCAGCGCGGTGGCCAGGGCGAACCAGCGTGAATGCAAAGACCTGCTCCTTCGAGACCGCAACCGCGCAAGGCTACGCAAGTCCGTAACAAAACGAAAGCCGCCGGCGCGAGGCCGGCGGCTTTCGTGGGGCAGGCGCGACGCCGTCAGTTCCCGGCGCGCGAATTCCGCTCTGCGTTCGCCCGGTCGAGCTGGGCCCGGCTGGCCTCGACCTTCTGGACCATTCGGCCCGCTTCGGCCGCCTGCAGCGTGGCCCGCGAGGCGTCGACGTTGAGGAGAAGGCGGCTCGCTTCGACGTTGGCAAGCACGGCCTGCGCGACAGCGACGTTCTCCAGCGACGCGCGGCTGGCTTCGATGCTCGACAGGATGGCACGGCTCGCGTCTATGTTCTGCGCGATCAGGCGGTTCAAGTCGGCACGGCTGGCTTCGGCGGCGTTGAGCTGAATGCGATCCGCCTGCAGCGCAGCGTCGGCACGGCCCGGGGTGTTCTTGTTACGGTACCCCTCGGCCTGGACGGCCCCCAACTCGGCGCGGCTCACCTCGACGTTGCCGAGCAACGTACGCGCCAGCGCGACGTTCTCGGACGCCGCGCGGCCCGCCTCGACGTTGCCCAAGATCGCCCGGCTCGCCTCGGGGCTGCGCGCCAGTACCTGCGCCAGTGCACGGATGCCGGCGTCCTGCGACAGCGCCTTCATCTGCGGGTCTTTCACCGCGCGGTCGAACGTGTCGTTCTGCATCAGCTGCGCGATCGTCTGGTCGCCGAGCTTGATGGCCGCGGTGCCGTCTTGCGGCGCGCGGTAGCGCTCGGCCGGGGCGATCGTGCCGACGACGTCGCTGCTCTTGGGCGGCAGGTCGAACGCGACCATCGCCACACCCACCGCCAGCACCGCCACCGCCCCACCGGCCCACAGCTTGCGATTGCCGAAGGCCGACCGTTGTTGCTGCTCGCTCATGATCCCGCTCTCCCTTGGTGAACCCGGCCGGAGGTGCCGACCGATCTTGGCCTCGAACCAGGAACTCGACGATCGATGTCCCGGGCGCTTGTATCCAATTACGTCGTCGCGCTCGAAAAGTTGGTCGGCGCCGTGCGATGCCGGCAGGCGCGCCGTGACGGCCGCCACCAGCCCCTCGGGCGGCGACGCCTGCGGCACCCGGCCGAGCGCGACGAACATCCGCTGCCATTGCACGAACTCGGCCCGCGCGTTCGCGTCGCGCGCCACCAGCTGCTCGAGCTCGCGCGCCTCGTCGGGCGTGGCCAGGCCGTCGAGGACGGTCTGGATGCGTTCGCTGAGTTCGGCGTGGTTCATGGTGTCAATCCGAGGCGAGATCGCCGAGCACGCCGCGCAGGCGCCGGCGCGCCTCGAACAGGCGCGACTTCACGGTCTTCTCGTCGAGGTCGAGGATCTCGGCCATCTGCTCGTAGCTGCAGTCGGAGAAGTGGCGCAGGCTGAGCACGACCCGGTCGTTGACCGCCAGGCCCATCACGCCGCGCCGGATCCGCGTGCTCATCTCGGCGCGCGTCAGGACGTCTTCGGGCCCGCGGCCCGGGGCGTCGGGTTGATCGAAATCGTCGTCGAGCGGCGCTTGGCGGCGGCTGCGCCGCAGCAGGTCGAGCGACTCGTTGACCGCGATGCGATACAGCCAGCTGAACAACTTGTACTGCGGGTCATAGCCGTCTCCCTTCTCGACGATGCGCAGGAACACCGTCTGCGTCACGTCGCTCGCGTCTTCCGGGCGGTGCAGGATCGCCAGCGCCGCGTTGTAGATCGGGCGCTGGTAGCGCACCACCAGGGTCTCGAAGGCCTCGCGGTCGCCGCGGCGGAATCGCAGCAGCAGGGCGCGGTCGTCGTCTTCTTCCACAAGTACGGGCGGCACAGCAGAAAGTTGGAAGGCCTGTCGGCGCGCCGGTTATTCGGCGGCTCCGATGTCGATGATCTGGTCGAACCCCGAGTAGACGAAGATGTCGCGCACGTGCGGGCTCAGGCCCTGCAGCCGCAGGCGCCCGGCGCCGCCGGCCATCAGGCGCTTCTGGGTCTTGAGCAGCACGCCGAGGCCGGCGCTGGAGATGTAGTCGAGGCCGCGGCAGTCGAGCGCCACCTCGCCGGTGAGGCGATCGAGAAAGGCCTGCGCCGACGCCGCCTGCGCCGCGTCGAGGCGGCCGGCGACCCGCACCGTGCCGTCCGGACCCGATTCCAACGTCAGCATCGTCGTCCTCTCTCGTCGCCTTCAGGCCGGCCCCCGCGGCACACGAAAGCCGATGCGGCTCTCGCGCGCCGCGGCGCGGTACTCGTAGCTCAGCGCGCCGACCAGCCTGCGCACCAGATGCAGGCCCAGGCCGCCCGGCTGGCGCTGCGCCAGCGGCAAGGCGGTGTCGGCATCCGGCGCGGCGGTCACGTCGAACGGCTCGACGCCGGTGTCGACCAGCGTCACGGCGACGCCGCCGGCCTCGGGCTCGAGCGTGATCCGGACCGGATTCACCCCGGCGGGACTGTACTTCAACATGTTCGTGAACAGCTCTTCGAGCGCGAAATCGAGCGTCATGCGGTCGGCCTCGGCGAGGCCGCTGCCGGCCAGCGCCTCGCTGCAGAACGCGACGATCTCGCCCAGCGCATCGAGGCGGCGCTCGAACGCACGCGTCGCGCTCACGACAAAGCGCTGCGCTTCACCAGCACCAGCGTCACGTCGTCTTGCTGCGGCGCGCCGCGCGCGAAGGCGCGCATCGCGTCGAGCAGCCGAGACGAGAGTTCGGCCGCGCTCGCGCGGTGATGGGCGCGCAGCACCGCCTCGACGCGCGCCTCGCCGAACGCCTCGCCGTCGGGGTCGAAACACTCGAACACGCCGTCGGAGAGCAGCACCAGCCAGTCGCCCGGCGCGAGCGCGATCGTCGCGGCGGCGCGCGGCGCGGGCAGCGTGGGCATCGCGCCGAGCGGCGCGCCGGTCGGCCGATGCCGAGCGCAGCGTTGCGTGCCGGCCTCGAAGTGCAGGATCGGCCCCTGCCCGCCACTGAGATAGCGCACGCGGTGCGTCGCAGCATCGAGCAGGCCGACGAATGCGGTGATGAAGCGGTCGTCGGGCAGCGTCGCCTCGAGCTGGTCGTTGACCTGGCCGAACGCGGCCTCGAGATCGGCGCCGAGGCGAAACGCCATCCGCAGCATCGCCTGCATCTGCGTCACCGACAGCGCCGGCGCGATGCCATGGCCGGTCGCGTCGCCGAGCACGATCAGCAGGCCCTGCGCGATCGACGCGAGGTCGTAGGTGTCGCCGCCGGTCGCGGCCGCGGGCAGGAAGGTGCCGCACAAGTCGTAGCCCTCGACCACCGGCATCGCCGCCGGCAGCGTGCTCATCTGTACGACGCGCGCGAGCTCGAGCTCCTGGCGCAGCTTCTCGCCCTCGATCAGCGCCTCGGTCATGCGCACCCGGGCGAGCGCGACCGCGCACTGCGCCGCGAGCGCGTTGGCGAGCGCCTCGTCGGCGGTATCGAACACGCCGTCGCGCTTGTTCAGCACCTGCATCACGCCGACCAGCGCGCCGTCGTGATCGACCAGCGGCAGCGTCAGGCTGCAGCGCGTGCGAAAGCCGCTGCGGCGGTCGACCGCGGCGTCGAAGCGCGGGTCGGCGTAGCAGTCGGGCACGTTGATCGCGCGGCGCTCGCGCGCGCACGCGCCGACCAGCCCGGTGCCGATCGCGACGCGCACGTGGCGGATGTCGTCGGCGACCTCGAGCACCAGCTCGGCGGTCGCGGCGTCGTGCAGCCAGACCGAGCTGCGCTCGGCGTCGAGCACCTGGCGCGCGGCCGCGGTCACGGTCGCGAGCATCGTCAGCAGGTCGAACGGCGCGGCGAGCGCGCGTGTGACGGAGAGGATCGCCTCCATGTCGACACACGACAGGCCGGCGGTCGGTGGCGGCGCGCTCATCGTCAATGTCGACGCGCCGGTGGTCGCGGCTCAGAAGGTGTGAGTGAATCCGGCGTGCCCGAGCGGCTCGCCGAATCGCGCCCAATCAAGGCGCAAAGCGCAGCCGTAGCTCGGGCTACGGCGAGCATTTGCAACGCAGAGTGGGTGTGATTCGGCGGGACGAGCGGGCATGTCGGGTTCGCTCACACCTTCTCAGGCCGGCAGGCGCTGCAGGAAGCGGTCGAGCGTCTGCGCGAACAGCGCCGGCTGCTCGACCACGCTGAGGTGCGAGGCCTGCTCGAACACCACCAGCTCGGCGCCCGGGATGCGCTCGGCCATCGCCTGCGAGAACGCCGGCGGCGCGCCGACATCGAGCGCGCCGGCGATCACCAGCGTCGGGCAGCGCACGCTCGCGAGCCGGTCGAGCCAGTCGACGCCGGCGACCGCGTGGCAGCACGCCACGTAGCCGGCCGCGTCGGTGCGCAGCACACGATCGCGGAAGCCCGCCACCGCCTGCGGCGACTCGGCGCGGAACGCATCGCTGAAGTAGCGCTGCATCACCATCTCGACGATGCCCGGCAGCCCCTGCGCCTCGACGGCCGCGATGCGCTGCGCCCACAGCGCCTGCGCTGCCTCGGGGTAGCGCGCCGCGGTGTTGGCGAGCACGAGCCCGCGCACGAGTTCGGGGTGGCGCACCGCGATGCCCTGCCCGACCATGCCGCCCATCGACAGGCCGACCCACACCACCGGCCCGCGGCCCCATTCGCGCACCAGCCGCGCGGCGTCGTCGACCAGGTCGTCCATCGCGTACGGGCCGGGCGGCACCGCCGAGCCGCCGTGGCCGCGCTGGTCGTAGCGCAGCACCGGGTGGCCGGCGGCGGCGAGCGGCGCGGCGAGCGCGTCCCACATGTGCAGGTCGAGGCCGAGCGCGTGGCTCAGCACGATCGGCGCTTTGCCTCCTTCGCTCGGGCCTTGCAGCGCGACCGCGAGCTGCGGCTGGCTGAAGGTGTGGTGCACCGCCACGCGCTGGCCGGCGCTCAGCGGCGCGGGCGCGGGCAGCCGGCCCTCGTCGCGCAGGATCTCCATCGTCAGCTTGAACGCGGTGTTCGCCGCCGGCACGCCGCAGTAGATCGCGCCCTGCATCAGCGTTTCCTTGATCATGCCAAGCGGCACACCGCCCGGCTCTTCGCTCGACCTGACCGCGGCGCGGCAGTGCAGCTCGAACTCCTCCCAGCGCGCCAGCCCCATCGTCATGCCGAGCACGAGCAGGCGGCGCGTCGTGTGGTCGAGACCCGGGCGGCCCCAGATGTCGTGCCACGCGTAGCGCGTGATCAGGTGCTGGAACTCGGCGTTGAACTCGTTCGCGCGATCGAGCGACTGGTCGACCCACGCATCGCCGAGCACGGAGCGTCGGTTCTTCACGCCGCGATCGAAATCGTCGCGGCGGTCATCGTCTTCAGGGGCGTTCATCGGTGCGCTTTCACGAGACAGGCAGGAAGGGTTCGGCATCGAGCCGCGCCGCGAGATCGTGCAACGCGGCCCACTGCGGCTGCGCGATCGCGCCGGCGTGGCGCGCCACCGCGTCGGCATCGAAGGCCGCGGCCAGCGCCTCGGGCGGAACCGCCGCCGCAAGCCGCACATCGCCCGCGACCGCGCGTTGCACCAGCACCTGCAGCGGCCGCTCGGCCGACGCCTCGCGCGCCAGCGACTCGAGCAGCGCCTGGGCGGCGCTCTTGCCGAGCGTCGGCGAGAGCAGCGTGGCGGCGGGTTCGGCGAACACCAGGCCGTGCAGCGCATCGATGTTGCGGCGCATCCGCGCGGTGTCGATCGCGAGGCCCGGCGCCGCGTCGGCCAGCGCCTTCGCCGCGCCGTGCGCCGACAGGAACAGCGCCGGCCACTCGGCCAGCTCGGCCTGCCAGTCGCCGAGGCCGCGCTCGTGCGCCTGCGGCATCGCGGCGAGCAGCGCCGCGACGCGCTGCGGCGCGCGCAGCGCCGCGGCGAGCGCGGTCATCGACGCGACCGGGTTGCGCTTGTGCGGCATCGCCGACGAGCCGCCTCGTTGTTGTCCATTCGCGCCGCCACCCGGCTCGGCGAGCTCGCCGACCTCGGCCTGCGCGAGCAGCGACCAGTCGGTCGCGATCTTGCCGAGCGAGCCGCACAGCACGCCGACGGCCGCGCCGAGCGCGACCCAGTCGTCGCGCTGCGTGTGCCAGGCGCCGGGCGCGTGGCCGATGCCCAACTCGTCGGCCATGCGGTGCGCGACCGCCGGCCCGCGCGCGCCCATCACCGCGAGCGTGCCGACGGCGCCGCCGAGCTGCAGATTCAGCGCGGCGCGCGCAGCGTCACGCAGCCGCGCCCGGCCACGCAGCAGCGGCGCGACCCACGCGAGCATCTTGAAGCCGAGGCTGACGACGAGCGCCGGCTGCATCAGCGTGCG